>CAYNIU010000035.1:0-20814 GCA_964397365.1 uncultured Methylomarinum sp.
TCCAGCCATGCTCGCCTAACACACTAAAATAAATACTATGAGCGACAAAAGCCTGCTGTTTAAACGGATCGAACTCGGAAAGATAATTCATGTAAGTTGTTTTACTCCATAAATCCAATCCTCCACCAAAAAAATTATGGTTCGCCACATTAAATGCCAATTTCCAAGCATTGATTCGTCCTAATGCCGAACTGTCTTGCTCATAATTATTAATGGTATACATCCTTTCGTACCATGACTCAGGTAATAATACTAATAAAATAGCAGTAAAGACAAAAATAGCGAAGCCTGATATTACCTTCTTATCACTTTGTAACCAATAATAGCCTCCGACAGTAAGGATTGCCAAAAAAGCCCCTCGGGACTGGGAACCAATCACTGAGAAACCCATCGAAACCATAGCAAAAAGCATTATTTGCTTTTGCCAGCGTTTACTTAATGTTGCCTTTAAATAAATCATTAAAGGAATTACCATTAAGGTAGCTATTGCCAAAGCATTGTTTTCCTCGACAAATGAGTTAGGTGGCCCATAAACCCGGAAACTGCCACCGGTCAGAAGGGTAAAAATGCCCCCTTTAGCGCCAAAATAACCTAATGAAATAACAATAACCCACAAAAGCTGTTCAATTCGTTCCCGACTATTAAACAACATCATCGTTAACATAATAGGTAATTGTATTTTTATAATTTTTATATATCGTCCTTGTGCCAATTCAGGTTCTAGAGCAAAAAGGGTTGTGATTCCCATCCAGGCAATAAAAAAAATCAACCCATAAACAATAGGATCTTTAGGCAAAGTTTTACGCTCTTTGGAAAAGATCAAAGATAACATTGTAACGATAGCAGTAATCTGAGCAAAAGGCATTGAATAGGCAAAACCATAACATAAACGATGCGGGTTCATATAACCAAGCCATGACCACAACAGGATCCCCGTATGAGGTCTTCGAAGAGTATAGACCAAACCAATTAATACCAAAAGAGTAACCGCTATATCACGCATTATGCTTACTGTTTCCAGGCTTTGACAGCAATTAGCTTCTGTTTAAGCTTTTGCCCGGGAAATTTTTTGGAATAAATAATTTTGGCCTGTTCATTAGCTAATTCATATTTTTTTTGTTTGACTAAAAACAAACCATAAATATACCTATAATTTAAATTATCCGGTGACATCTCTATAGCCCTTTTATAATGCTTATCTGCTAATTTATAATGTTTATTCTTTTTTAAATATATTGCATACAATATTTGAATATTATCATCACCAGGAAAAAATTTAATTGCTCTTTCAAAATAGCATTCTATTGCAGGATTTACAGGCCTTCTTATGCCTTTTTTTATTTCAAACTGATAAATTAACTGATAATAAATTAGAGAATTTAATGCTTTATAATGATTAGGAAAGGCTTCTATTGTATAATGAATATCATTTAAAAGATCACCTGTATTACCTTTTTGAAGCATTTGAATATTATTTGTAAAATGATATTCTTCAACAATTGCTAGATTAGCTCCACGCTCTTTTGAATAATCAAATATTTTTCCATGATAAAGCTTTCTTGCCATACAAGGGTTACCCTTTAAATCTACCCCTGTCCAAACTACATCCTGAGCATAGGAGCTACTTGAAAAAACAATATATATTATTATAATAGAGCGATTTATTAATATCATTTATATCCACCAATATATACGACACATTCTTAACATGAACTTTAATGGATTGTCATCCCAAGGCGTAAATCTCGGCAATTGAAAAGAATCCGTATCTTTATCAGCAACTCCCCACTGCGTCGATACGGCTGCTTGATAATTATGATATTTAATTTTCTGTACCTGGGTAGATGAGTAATCTTGTTCGGGTTTACCATTTGGATAGGCAAAAAAACGAACCTGAATATCCAGCAATTCTTCCAACACCAATTTATTTTCAGCAATTTCCCATTCCAGTTCTTGCTCATTCAGTTTTGCCATAATTGGGTGGGTGACTGTATGTCCACCAATTTCCATACCAGCCTGATACAAATTTATCAGCTGTTCATCGGTCATCATTAAATCTGTTGGAATCCCTTTAACTGATGCTGCAATCTGATTTGCAAATCGCTGCCGTTTTTCCATATCCAGATGTTTTATATTTTTAATGATACATTGAGCGGTTTGTGTTTTTTCCTGTTGAGTCACTACAGAAAATTGTCCCAAGCCCAATGCCGTTAAATCAAAATTATCAGTTGTTATCCGTCTTATCGCCTCAATGACTTTATCATTCCACATAATGCCACCGTTAAGATACCCCGTGGCAATAAAAAAAGTCGCTTTCAAGTTAAATTTTTGCAATATGGGCAAAGCATTAAGGTAATTATCGGCATATCCATCATCAAAAGTAATGCAAACAGCTCTGGCCGGTAACCGGTCATTTTTCAATTTTTCCAACCCTTCGGCCAATGGCAGTACATTAAAGTATTTTGCCACTAATTCCATGTGCCAGGTAAAGACTTTTTTGTCCACTTCTCCCGGTCGCATAAAGTCTGGCTCATCTAAAACCCTATGGTATATCAGGACAAGCAGTTTCTTCTGTTTGCCTGGCCCGGAAGTTAATGTTGCTATCTGCTTTAGTCCATTAAGAATAATTTGCATTTTTTTGACCACTATTTATATTTTATTGTAATCAAACATCCATTTTATTTTGTCAAATGATATGCTGTAAAAGGATCAATTTCGAGTTCTTATTATGTGCCTTTTTAGCCAGCTTTCTTGCACATTATTTCCCTTAGCATTCATTACCCAGATTAAGGTTTTTTCCTCTGAAACCACAATTCCAGCATCATTAATATCCAAATCAACTCACCATAATAGGCGGCGTGTACGCTTTGATGCATCTTTATAGCATGATCCAAAAATTTCCTGTTAAAATAAGGACGTTTTTTTAAGCTATCAATGCTGTCATAGGCTAATTCTTTTAATGGCTGATAATCTTTTAACCAAATTCCAAAAGGTAAACCAAACCCATGTTTTGATTTATTGATAATCTGGTCCGGTAAAAAACCGCTAAAAGCCTGCTTATAAAACCAGCGCAATTTTTGCCCTTTTAGTTTAAGATTCGATGGAATGCGGATAGAAAAATTCACAATATCCTGATCCAACAGAGGATAGCTAACTTCTACACCAGCCATTTCACACATTTTATTCACTTTAACTAGATCATTATCGTGAAGCGTCGTTTTCCAATCCATAAACAGCATACGATTTAAGGTACTGGCTTCACCTGGTCTGTCATAACTTTTCCTTAACATTTGTAATGGCATCTCACTATCAATGGCTTGTAAGAAATCCGGCTGGAAGATTTCAGTTATAGCATGACGATGCAAAAAATTGTAATCCTGCAAGCGGGCAGGCATGGGTTCTTTAGCCTGCTCAATATAGCGTTTTGCCTTAAAGATCAGTTTATTTTGGGACAATGCTGTCGGTAAGCTATTAAGAACGGTATCCAGACTAGCGGATAAGAATTCAGGTAATTGTTGATAATAATCAAACAGTAATTGTCTGGCATAACGTTCATTACCCGCAAACAGTTCATCCCCCCCGTCACCCGCCAATAATACTTTAATACCATTCTCTTTAGCCATTCTGGCACAATAATAAGCGGCCAATGCCGATGAATTACCGAAGGGTTCATCATAATACGCGGCAATCTCGGGAATCGCCTTAACCGTATCTTCCGGCGTTAAATAATACTCATGCGGCCTAGTATTAAACTGTTTAACAGCCATTCTGGCGTATTCAATTTCATCATAGCCATCAACAGGAAACCCCATGGAGAAGGTCTTCGCTTTATCAGGATAGACTTTAGCAAGAGCCCCCGCCACACTGGAACTATCTAATCCACCGCTAAGGAAAGCACCGGTATCATCTGCGGTATCGACTAAATGTGCTACCGCTTTTACAAGCTTATCCTGTAGCTGTTTTCCGGCTTCAGCAACTGAACACTCAAGTTGTTCACGGAACTGAGGGTGCCAGTAATGTTTAAGGGTGTTTTTTCCATTTTCATAAACAAGCACCTGCCCTCCTTCTAATTTTTTAACCTGGCTGTATATGGTATTCGGGCTGGGACAATGATGAAAATAGACATAATCATAAACAGACTGCAATGATATATCTGCCTTAACCTCAGGATGAGCAATCACAATATCGGCTGATGAGCCAAAAACCAGACCAGAAGCTGTTTGAGCATAATAGATATTGGTCTTGCCGATTCCATCAGTGACCAGAATCAGCTTCTGCTGTTCATAGTCAATCAAAACAAATGATCTACTGGCATCACTGTCATCAATAAAGTGCGACCCTTTTTGCTTGTAGTTTTGAATATAATGTTGTTCAGCCCCAGCAAAATTCTGTGGTCCAACATTGACAAGCAAACATCCCTGTTCCTGATAGATTCTATTTTTTCCAGCCGCCAAAGCATATACACCGGGACACTCTGTTGCTATATGTTGCCGGAGATGCTGAGGCACCTGAGCTATAATTTTCGTCAGCAACATTTCGGCATTATCGCGTATTATGGTTGTCTCTGCCCAACCAGCTAGTAGTGTCATGTTTTATCCATTGTTTTTCTTTTTAGCAACATATTGGATTTCGCGGCGCTCTACCCAACCCACATAAAAGCTTTTAACTTTTTAACTTGTATGATGATTTTTTAATCAGCCTTGACATGACTGACAACATATCTGAATTTACCCGATTTCTCTTTTTCAATTTTATCCACTGTCTTAATATTAATATCTACCGTTTGCCCCAAACGCGCCTTGAATGTTCCAATAATTTTATTTTCCCACTCTGGTTTGTAGTGGTTATTAGTAACCAGCTGTATTTCTGTATTATCTTTTGTATGCTGAATTATTTTAAATTCTTCGATACCTTCAATATCCCGTAAAACATAAATTAACGCCAGCCCATGCAATACAGCGCCATCCTGCGCCACGATAAAATCACTGCTACGCCCTTGTATTTCCTTCAGGACAGGTAAGCCTCTACCACAACTGCATTGCTCGTCGCCTAGAACCCCTACGTCGCCAGTACGATAACGGATAAAAGGAAAATCACGGGTGGCCAGATGAGTTATGACAATTTCTCCAGCTTCACCATGTGGTAATACCTGTCCGTTATTGTCAGTAATTTCTACGATAATATCCTCTGCCGTAATATGCATACTGCCTTGCGGACATTGGTGAGCAATAAATCCAGCATCTCTGCCACCATAGCCATTAGCCACCGGACAGGCAAACACTTTTTCTATCACTTGACGCTGATGGTCGTAGAGTCTTTCTGAGGTCACAAAGGCAACCTTAATTCCCAGATCATCCAATTTTTCACCCATTTTTTCTGCCTGGATAGCAATATGAGTCAGAGCAGACGGATAACCAAACAGCATTCTAGGGCGAATAGATTGAATCTGAGCGATAAAACCGGCAATTTTTTCTGGCGACATTTCAAACGCCGACAACAAATGCGTTCTTAACAACTTGTCACGTATCATCCGCACTATATCCTGTGCGCCAAGTTCGATAGGTGAACCCCAAATGACAATTTCCGGGTCACCAATATCTACATCCCACCAGCGGGTTGCCCGCCATTTCGCCGCCACATCATGACTGACACGTTGTTTGCCAATATAGAAAATAAGCGGTTCGCCACTAGATCCACCGGTATTGAAACGGGATAAACCAATAGCATTATCGGCTTTTAGTTGTTCAAGGTTCTGTCTGATATCAGATTTTGTGGTGAAAGGTAAGCGGGTTAAATCTTGTAAAGAGTCAACGTCTTCAACCTTGAAATCAAGTTCGTGAAATAACTTGCGGTAATAAGGAACGTGGCTTTGAATATCCAGCAATAATTCCTTCAATTTTTTAAGTTGCATTTGTTGCAATGCATCACTTGAAAGCCACTGGCTTTGTTCCATTGCCTTTTTAATCTGCACAGTGGAGTGTTTTTTCAACTTTTCGTGCAGAGGAAATAAAAAACCAGAAACAATTTCTGTATATAAACTCATTATTCTTTTTTTAATGTCATATAAAGCGCTAACCATTGATCCCTGATGTTGTTCCACGAATATTTCTGAACTTCAGCAATCCCATTAGTAACTAATTGTTGATATAGCTTTTCATTGTTGAATAATTCAATAACTTTTCCAGCCATCATTGATGGATTCCCAACTTTAACCAAGATTGCTGTATTATTGTCCTCAACGATAAATGGAATCCCTCCAACATCTGTCGAGATAACGGGCACACCACAAGCCATCGCTTCAAGTATCGAATTGGGCATGTTATCGACTGTTGTCGGATTCAGCATAATATCAGCTTGTTGATACAACCTTACGACCTCATCAGGCTGTAATTTACCGGCAAAAACGACATTATCTTCAAGTCCCAAATTTATAATGCGCTGTTGTAAATAAGCTTTCTGATCCCCGCTTCCAGCAATTGTCAATCTGACATCTGGATAATCCACTATAATTTTTTTAACCGCATTAATCGCTGTTTCTATTCCATAGATTGTCTCAAGATTACGGGTTATTATTAAATGATAACCCTTTTCATGTTTTTCAGGTTTGAACTTTTCCAAATCAATGATGTTGGAAATAACTGAAACATTTCTAAAACCAAAATCCAGGAATACTTCCTCCAGATAACCAGAAGGCACAATGATACGGGAAGCCAATCTCATAGATGGACGAACAAATCGAATTGACTTTTCAAAATATTGTCTTGCCTCCCCTCCCCGATAATTGATAATAACCGGCGTTTTTCTAATATATCCAATCCATAAAACAGGCGCAGAAAACAACTGCCAAGACCAGCCCGAATTGGAAAAAACATGTATTACATCAACTTGAGCGGTAAGCTGCCATAGTTTGTATAAATAAGATGCCAATCGCAGTAACGCTCTGACGCCCTTTATTTTGCCAATAAATTGATTAGGATAAGGAGGATTAGTCTCAACCAATGAAACTCGAATGCCCTCATTATTTAATAATCGCTGAAGCTGATTTAACTGATTAGCCATCCCCCCATAAGGAGGAGGAACAGGTCCAATCAATCCCAGTTTTAGCGATTCTATCTCTAAACCATTATTTTTCATACAAGTCTGTTAACTAGGCTCGGCCACGCCCAATAGCATAATACTGCAATCCTGTCCGTTCTATCATGTCTGGTTGATAAAGATTTCTACCATCAAATATAACCTTGTCTTTCAATGTATTTTTCAACAATTCAAAATCAGGACTCCAAAAGTTCTTCCATTCTGTCACAACAATCAATGCATCTGATCCCTGCAAGGCTTCTTCGGCATTTTTTACCAATGTTAGCCCTGTTTTATCGCCATAAATGCGTTTAGCCTCTTCCATGGCTTCCGGGTCAAAGGCTTTAATTGATGCCCCGGCGTCAATTAAAGCTTCCAGAATAACCCGGCTAGGCGCTTCGCGCATATCATCAGTTTTTGGTTTGAATGCCAACCCCCACAAAGCAAAGGTCTTACCTTGCAACTTATCGTGATAATGTTGTTTGATTTTATTAACCAGAACCTGTTTTTGTCTGTCATTGACATTTTCCACAGCTCTCAACAATTCAGCTGTGTACCCGACCTGTTGTGCGATTCTTTCCAACGCCTTAACATCTTTGGGAAAGCAAGAACCGCCATATCCGCAACCCGGATAAATAAATGAATAACCAATTCTGGAATCGGAACCAATGCCATTTCTCACCTGTTCTATATCGGCCCCTAATCGTTCTGCCAGATTAGATAACTCATTCATAAAGCTGATTTTAGTAGCCAGCATAGCATTAGCGGCATATTTGGTTAACTCAGCCGAACGCACATCCATAGTGATGACTCTTTCGTGACTACGATTAAACGGTGCATACAATGCCTTCAACAACTCGGCTGTTCTTGGGTTATCGGTACCGACAATAATACGATCCGGTTTCATAAAGTCATCAATGGCCGCACCCTCCTTAAGAAATTCGGGGTTGGAAACCACATCAAAATCAATTTCAACACCCCGCTCTTGTTGAGTCTGGCTTATCACATCCTTAACTTTATCCGCTGTTCCTACTGGAACGGTAGATTTATCAATCACAACCCGGTATTCGGTCATATGCTCGGCAATAGATTTAGCCACCGCAAGAACATATTGCAAATCCGCAGAGCCATCTTCATCAGGTGGTGTCCCCACTGCAATAAACTGAAAAACGCCATGACTAACCGCTTCTTCAATATGGGTTGTAAACTTTACCCTGCCGGCCGCCATATTTTCTTTGACCATAGTATCCAGGCCCGGCTCATAAATGGGTACAATGCCTCGATTAAGCTTATCTATTTTATTTTGATCAACATCTATACAAACAACATCATTACCCACTTCAGCCAAACAGATTCCTGTTACCAGCCCAACATATCCTGTACCAAAAATTGTTACCTTCATTTTTTTCCTAAAAAAATTCACCCCATCGAGTCAGTAACATTACAGAAGATTTCTTGTGTAAGGTACGCACCGCGTACCAGAACGCCTCATCAAGCTACAAACTCGACATTCAAAAACAGTGCTGTCTAGCTGTTATTTCGCTTTTTATTTATCTACTTTCTTATAAACATTCTTATAAGCGGCCACACTCATGCCCCAGTTTCTTTGTTGTTCAACAAACTCTCTACCTTTCTTTCGAATATCTTCCCATTGTATTTGATTATCCAAAACCGTCAGTACGGTAGCTGCTAACTCGTTTACATCATTGGCTTTAAACAAATATCCATTTTCATGATCGTTAATCAATTCTTTATGTCCACCTACATCAGAGGCCACAACCAATCCTCCTTGCGCCATTGCTTCCAGAGGTTTTAAAGGCGTTACCAGCTCGGTCAGGCGCATGGATAAACGCGGATAGACAAACAAATCGACTAAATTATAATATTCCTGTACTTGGTCATGCGCGACTCTACCAGTAAAAACGACCTGTTGTTCAAGCCCGAATTTTTCAATTTCTTGTGTAAGCAATTTTTCCTGAGGGCCACCACCAACTAAAAGCAATCTAACCTCTGGTCTAACCTGTAATATTCTGGGCAAGGCCTGCAATAGCAATGGTAACCCTTCATAGGCATAATAAGAACCGATAAATCCCAATACGATTTTATTTTTCAGCGCTAACTTTTCTCGTAGTCTCGAATCAGCTTTTAAACCAAAACTGAATTTTTCTATATCTACTGCATTGGGAATTACGGTAATCTTATCTGCCGGTAAACCGCGTTGAATAATATCGTTACGCAAACCTTGACAAATTGTGGTAATCGCATCGGCCTGCTTGAAAACATAACTCTCCAAGGCGTGAGTGATGCGATAGCGCAAACTACCTGCTGTCGTTGTTCCGTGATCTACAGCGGCATCTTCCCAGAATGCGCGGCATTCATAAACAATCGGAATGTTGTATTTTTTAGCGGCTGTTAATGCGGCCAACCCATTTAAGGCCGGTGAATGAGCATGCAGGATGTCAGGCTTAATCTGTGGAATAATTTCATCAAGACGTTTTTCCAATGATTTAACAATAGCCCATTGATTTAAAACAGGTAGCTTTGCCACCAAGTTATTTACCTGTTTTGAACGATAAAAAGTAAATCCATCAACTTCTTCAACATCAGTTTCAAAAATCTTATGTTTAGCTGATGTGACTTGGTCAGTTTTCCATCCCAGTTTTTTTTGCTGTTCCAGAATAGCTCGGGTTCTAAAGGTATAACCACTATGCAAAGGTATGGAATGATCCAAAATATGGAGAATTTTCAGCGAATTCATTATGACTTAAACAATTTTGTTGGCCCGATTCAATGATTGTATTTATTATAGACACTCTATTGAAAAAGAATGGTGGGAACATAAACTTTCTTTGGAAGCTCCGACAATTACGCTGTATATAAAACTTAAAATCTATGGTTTCTACATCCCTGTAAAACCATTGTTAATTTCTATCTGTTTTTTCCAATTCCTGTAATTCCAACAAACTCAATCCGGTCACCTGTGTAATTTGTTCACGTTCCATATCCAAAGCAAGTAATTGTTTGGCAATCACACAGGCTCTCCTTTTTTCTCCTTTTTCCAAGCCTTTTTCCAAGCCTTTTTCCAAGCCTTTTTCTATACCTTTTTCCATACCCATCATAAAACTAGGTAATTTCTCAATTTCAACATGTAACATTTCATACTCCTGTTGGATATCAAGGTTTAAATTCCGATTACTCGCCAGTATTTCCAACATACTGACATATTCTCGTAACTGCTGCTGATTTCCTTCCGTTAATTCAATCAAATTATGTAACAGTTTATGGACAACCTTACGATTTTCATCGCCATCAAAATCGCACAAAATTGCCATTACTACGGCATCGGGTGTCTTTTGACCAAGAAATTCACGGTAATTCTTCCGGTGCATATCAATAACAGTATATTGATATTGCAACTGTTCAGTAACAATTCCTCTACCCATCCTCAATGGCTCGCGGCCAATATATAATAAATATTGAATAATTGTTTCCCCCGGATATTGCAACCGTAAATCAGTAAAATAACGTAACATACGTTCCGGCATAATTGGCTGATTATGGTTCTGTATTTCAACATGCAGAATAAATGCATTCTTTTGTTTATCGACTACACGGGCACACAAATCAGCACGTCGATCTTCAATACGTTGTTGTTCGGTTTCCAATAATTCGGCGCTTTGTAATTCCAACTCAAACAGATAGGTTGCGACATCAACCAGAATGCGTTTGAATATTTGTTTGGAAATAATATCTTTCTTACCCATTATAAATATATAGACTTGATGACATCCTTAACCGAATTTAATCATGAATACTTCAGATCTGTATACATAAATCATATTCCTATGCCCTGAATGAGTGAGAAATGCTTTTCCTATTTCCATATCATTCAATATCCACTCTTGCCTTACATCCGGGAAATGTAAAGGTTATCAAACCAGCCGTTTTTTAACCGGCGCAAATGACTTTCTATGTTGTTCGGTCACTCCCAATTGTTGTAATTTTTGCAGATGAATTTTGGTTGGATAGCCTTTATGTCTGGAAATTTCATATCCGGGATACAATTCATCCAAAATAGCCATTTCATCATCTCTGGCAACTTTAGCAAGAATTGAAGCAGCAGAAATTTCTGCTATCAGGCCATCACCTTGAATGACTGTTTCCCCTGGACAACAAATATCAGGATAGAATTTCCCATCCACAAGAACTTTATCAACCGGTTGGGAAAGTTGTAAAAAAGCTCTTTTCATTGCCAACAAAGAAGCCTGTAAGATATTAAGTTTATCAATCTCGCTAGCCTCGGCCCGTCCTATCGCCCAACTTAAAGCTGATGTCTTAATTACAGATGCAAAGTCACGACGCTTTTTATCAGTAAGTTTTTTTGAATCGGTTAACCCTTTGATAGAGTGTTCCGGCTCCAAAATAACAGCCGCTGCAAAAACAGGACCTACAATACACCCTCGCCCGACTTCATCAATTCCGGCAATAATTGGCTGTTTTATCTTAGAATCCCTCGGGTTACATTACGCAGAAAACTAACCATATTGGACAGTTCGTTACTTTCGCCCGCCAGGTCTTCTATTTCTTCGATAGCATCTTCAATACGTAAATTATTTTTATACAGGATCTTATAGGCTTTGCGAATCAACCTGACATCTTCCGGTGAAACGCCATTACGCTCCATGCCTACAGAATTAATACCATGCGGTCGTGTCGGTCTACCTCCAACCATCACATAAGGTGGAATATCCTGGGTAATAGCGCTTCCCATTGCCGAAAAACTGTACTCTCCGATTTGGGTAAATTGATGCACTAATGTAAATCCGCCCAATATAGCATGATCCCCCAGGTGAACATGACCGGCAATTGAAGCACCATTAGCCATAATCACATGATCGCCAATAACACAATCATGCGCCACATGGGTATATGCCATAAATAGATTATCACTGCCGATCAAGGTCAATCCATGATCCTGTAATGTTCCCCTGTGCATAGTAGTAAATTCACGAATTACATTCCTGTCACCAATTTCCAGACGGGTGACTTCATCAGCATATTTTTTATCTTGAGGATCTTCACCTATTGAGGAAAACTGATAAATATGATTATCCTTTCCAATTGCCGAAGGTCCTTTTATAACGACATGAGGGCCAATAACCGTACCGGAATCAATTTGCACATCTGGACCAATCACTGAAAAAGGGCCGATTTTAACATCGTCAGCGATATCGGCATTGATATCAACAACTGCTTTTTGATCAATCACTTTTTCTACCACTATTGGGCAGCTGAAGCCGCACACATTATTTGCGCCCCAGCGGCCAATTGCCCATGCACTTCAGCCCGGCAATCAAATGTCCAGATATTACGTCTGTTTTTAACGCAAATCACTTCCAGGTTTAATTGATCGCCCGGTTCAACCTGCCTTTTAAATCGCGCTTTATCAATCCCAGCCAAATAATATATTGTCCCTTTTCCAAGAGATTCATCACTTTGAGAGGTCAATAAAGCGGTTGCCTGAGCTAACGCTTCCATAATCAAAACTCCGGGCATAATGGGCAAGCCTGGAAAATGGCCTTGAAAAAAGGGTTCATTATTAGTCACATTTTTTATCGCCAACAACCGTACTCCGGGCTCGCACTCAATAACTTTATCAACCAGTAAAAAAGGGTAACGATGAGGTAATAATTTCTGAATCTCTAATATATCTAACTGTCCGCTCATATTGTTTTTAAGGGCTATTAAAATGTACTTCCAAGAGCAAAAAGGACACAGGAAATAAAGAAATTGTAATCCATATTCCCTGTGTCCTTTTAGTGATTTTAACCTGCAACAGGCATTTTATTTTTTAGTCACCTGAGTGTAACTACTCAGCTTAATTGATTGAACGTAAAGCATTCAATATCAGTTACTTGCGGAAGAAGTGTAGGTGACATGGAGGCATCCGCCGCGCCTTATGAAGTAAGCAACTGATATTACATGTATATATACGCCGGGTAGTAACCCGATAGTTACATAAACCCGTCTGCAAAAGCGATGCCCTGACAATTAATCCGACAGATTTGCCAGTTTATCCTGCACCTGTTTAGTCACATCAATTTTTTCACTGGTATAAATAACGCCATCTGTTAACAACAAATCATAGTTTTCTTCTTTTGCCAACGCTCGTATAGCTTCAATAATTCGACGCTGCAACTTGCCCAGTTCTTCATTCCTACGCATATTGAAATCTTCACTAAATTCCTGTTGTGATCGCTTAGCTTCCCTTTTCTTACCGATAATATCTCTTTCCAATTTACGTCGTTCAGATTCCCCCATCACGGATGCATCACGCGCCAGTTTTTCTTCCAGAGTTTTAATCTCTTTTTGTTGGGCAACCAAATGCTTGTCACGCGGCGAGAATTCTTGCTCCAGTCGTTTTTTTGCTTTTGCAGCTTGAGGCGCTTTTTCCAACACTCTGGCCACATTGACAAAACCGATTTTTAATTCAGCATAACCGACATTAGTAACAAATATCAGCGCCAAAAACAAAGAAATTTTATTTTTCATCGTAAAAACCATCTCCGGTTACGTTTTATTTAAACTATTGAATATCAATCAATTGGATTATAGGGTAAAAAGCATTCAAACTAAACTAAAATCCTGAACCAAATGAAAATTGAAATACCTGGGTCTGATCCTCTTTCTCCGATTTGATCGGTACCGCCAGACTGACCGCCAAAGCACCAAAAGGCGACAGCCATTCAGCAGACAACCCCACAGAATAGCGCATAGTCGATAATGAGAAGCCATTATTCAGCGTTCCTGCATCCAGAAAAGAACCCAGACGAACCGATTTATTGTCTTCAAGAAAAGGCACAGGGAAAAACAACTCGGCCTTACCAATTATTTTGGCTGAGCCGCCAAATGGGCGGTTATTTGAATCAAGGGGGCCGACTGTATTGGTTCTGAATCCTCTAATTGATTTAACCCCGCCGGCAAAATAATTTTCAAAAAACGGCAGTCTGGTAGTACTACCATAACCATTGCCATAAGCAACCTCCCCTAGTAACCTGAAAGTAAGATCTTTGGCAATAGGAAAATATTGTTGCTGTTTATAGGACATTTTAAAATACAACAAATCACTGCCTGGAACAGTCGCTAATGCGGATACTCTTTGCTGACCACCTTCAGTTGGGAAAATGGCCCGATCTAAGGTGTCGTGGGTCCAACCGACCGAAGTTGCCAGTGTCAGAAATGTATTACCTTGATCCTGTATAAATTTCTGTATTTGACTTGATGTAAATGTGGACGTTTTTAAATCGGTATATTTCAGATCCACATTAAATCTTAAACGGTCGAATTCATTTAACGGAATGCCAAAATTGAAGCCACTATTCATGACATTGGTTGAATAATTGGCTATATTCACTTGCCCTGCATTACGAGCGCTATAGCCAATATTATATCCCAGACTGACACCATCCAAAGTATAATACGGATCAAAATAACCGAAATTGTATTGTGTCGCGTAACTGCTGTTATTAAAGGCCAGATCAACTCTTTTGCCAGAACCAAACACATTGTCCTGAGAAATATTGGCATTAAATATGAGTCCCTGGGTTTGAGAAAAACCAACCCCTGCCGACAGATTACCGGAAGACTTTTCCTCTACGGTATAATTGACATCAACCTGATCAGCTGTCCCTACAACAGGTGGAGTTTCGACATTGACATCATTAAAATACCCCAATCGTTGAAGACGGGTTTTTGAACGTTCAATTTTAGCGGTGGAAGCCCAACTGGACTCCATTTGTCTGAGTTCTCTACGCAAAACTTCATCCCGGGTTTTGGTATTACCACGCATATTAATCCGACGCACATAAACACGCTTTCCAGGATCAACAAAAAAAGTCATATCAACCGTTTTTTGCTCTTCATTAATATCCGGCACCATATTCACATTGGCAAATACATATCCTTCTTCACCCAGCCGGTCAGAAATAGCCTTGGAGGTCTGAGTTGCATTTTTTCGTGAAAATATTTCACCCGGCCCGAGTTGAACCAGATCAATCAATTGTTGTGGCGCCACTACGAGATTACCAGACAATTTGACTTTTTCCAGTGTATACAAATCGCCTTCATTAACATTCACAGTAATATAAATTTCTTTTTTATCCGGGGTGATCGCTACCTGGGTTGATTCAATAGTAAAATTAATGTATCCGCGATCCAGATAATAAGACCGCAAACGCTCCAGGTCAGCCGATAATTTCTGCTTGGAATATTGATCATCTTTAGTATAAAAAGATATCCAGTTGGTTGTACTCAGTTCAAATGCTTTAATCAATTGATCGGTCTCAAACACTTTATTGCCAACAATATTAATTTGTTTGATTTTAGCAACACGTCCTTCTGAGATCTCGATATGAATACCTACACGGTTTCGGGTCAATCGACTCACATCGGTCTTGATTCTAAGGCCATATTTCCCATGACTGAAATATTGTCGCCTTAACTCCTGCTCAACTTTTTCAAGTATCTGCCTGTTAAACACTTTTCCTTCCGTCAAACCAATGGAATTGAGCGCTTTTTTTAGATCATCCGTACTCAGGTCTTTATTTCCTTCAAAAACAATTTTTGCAATCGACGGTCGCTCCACTACATTGACAATCAGAGTAGCCCCTTCTCTTTCCAATGAAATATCCTTGAAAAATCCGGTCTTGAACAATGCTCTTATTGACGCCCCGACTTTTTGCATAGAAAAACTTTCGCCCACATTAACCGGTAAATAATTATAAACCGTACCGGCAGAAATCCTTTGTAACCCCCTGACCTGAATATCCTTAACAATAAAGTCGGTTGCTCCTTTTGCCATTGGCGAAACCAGGATCGCCAGCATCAGAACTTGAAAAAAACGTTTCTTTTTCACAGGGTTAACCAATATAAAAAACAAAATAGCGCGAATTATATCACGCCTTTAAGACAGGATACCGGAGAGCGCCTTCTCCAATACAAAACGGGGTAAAACTGTTCTAAGCTCTTGATACCGGAAAAGCCAAAACCTCATCAATAGTATGACACCCTGTCATGATCATCAACAACCTGTCCAGGCCAATAGCCACACCACTACACTCAGGCAGTCCCGACTGTAGGGCCGCCAGGAACAAAGCATCTTTTTCTACAGGCGGCAGGCCATTTATCCGGCGGTATTCAATTTCTTCGTCAAAGCGTTTTTCTTGTTCTACTGCATCATCTAATTCCAAAAAACCATTCCCCAGTTCAATTCCTTTAACAAATACCTCAAAGCGTTCGCAGACATCAGCATTGACCTTATTCAGCCGCGCCAATGAAGACTGAATGGCTGGATAACCATGTACCAGACAAATGGTATCCTGTCCCAAACCAGGCTGAATGTTATGACTGAAAATAAAATCCAGCCACATTACATGGTTATCTCCACAAATTGAAATAGCTTCCGCGATTCCTTGATTTGTAGCATAGTGTTGATAGGCCGGTAGATTAAAAAATAAAGGATCCAGACCGGTCTTTTCTTTAAAAATTTGTTGATAGCTGACAGACTGAACTGTTTTTAATGACACATAAGGGCTTAATAATTTCGTCAATAGCTCAACCACTTCATCCATCAAATCCTGTAATGTAAAATTCAGCCTGTACCATTCCAGAATAGTGAATTCAGGATTGTGATAACGTCCTGATTCGCCATTTCTAAACGCTTTACAAATTTGAAAAATACAACCACTACCCGCCGCTAACAGACGTTTCATGGCAAATTCCGGCGATGTTTGCAGAAACAGGTTCCGATTATCAGGCGGAAAATGAAACCGGCTTAAAAAAAAATCCAATTGTGGATCGCTACCCGTTGCATGACATAGCAGCGGTGTTTCAACCTCCAACACATCTTTTTTCTGAAAAAATCTGCGGATAACAATCAATAACTGCGCTCTCGCACGTAATTGCTGCAAATCACAGCTTGGCTGCCAATCAAGCTTCACTATTCTTTGACGCGAGAGACATATTCCCCGGTACGGGTATCCACTTTAATCAATTCACCAATTTGTACAAACAAAGGTACTCTGACTACAGCCCCGGTCTCCAATGTTGCCGGTTTGCCACCACCACCAGAAGTATCGCCTTTTAACCCGGGATCCGTTTCGGTAATAGTCAATTCAACAAAATTAGGCGGTGTTACTGTCAATGGCGCATCATTCCATAATGTCAGGGTACAAATATCCTGTTCTTTTAACCATTTGGCCGCTTCAGCAACCGCATTGACATCAGCTTGGTACTGTTCGTAAGTATCAGGCACCATAAAATGCCAAAACTCGCCATCATTATATAAATACTGCATGTCAATTTCGATAACATCAGCGCCTTCTACAGATTCACCTGATTTGAATGTCCGTTCAATCACACGCCCCGTCTTAAGGTTTCTAATTTTCACCCGGTTAAATGCCTGGCCTTTGCCCGGCTTGACAAAGTCATTTTCAATAATTGAACAAGGGTCAGCATCCAGCATAATTTTTAAACCCGCCTTAAATTCGTTTGTGCTATATGTAGCCATTTTTTCCTCGTGTGAAAACAAACAATAATCTGCAATATTATATAATAGATAGGATTATTGGCAGAAACATATTGACTGACAGCTACTCTCACCTTACAACTTGAAAACAAACACTTGTACCCCCCAAAAAAAGACTGAAAAAACCTTGGACTCATGGCAAAAACAACTGACTAATGCATTTGGCAACATTGCAGCTTTATGTGAATATTTACAAATTTCTACCGATGATTTACCGCTTCTGCCTGTATCCAAATCATTCCCTTTAAAAGTTCCACACAGCTTTGTTGATTGTATGGAACCGGGAAATCCTCATGACCCCTTATTAAAACAGGTTATTCCAGTACAACAGGAATTGTTGGATATTGCTGATTTTATAGCAGACCCGGTAGGCGATATGAACGCTATAGCTGAAACAGGCGTCATTCACAAATATCAGGGGCGTGTACTATTGATTACTACAGGAGGGTGCGCCATAAACTGTCGGTATTGTTTTCGCCGCAACTTTCCCTACAGCGATGTACAATTAACCTCACAAAGACGAAGACAGGCTTTGGACTATATTGCCCAACACCACGATATTACCGAGGTAATCCTCAGTGGTGGTGATCCGTTACTGTTAACGGATCAAAAAATAGAATCATTATTTCAACAACTGCAACAGATTCCACACCTTAAACGTATTCGCATTCACAGCCGTCTACCGGTTGTTTTACCGTCCCGTATCACTCAACAACTATTGACATGTCTGGCCGGTTCAAATAAACAAGTTATCCTGGTCATTCATGTCAATCATGCCAATGAACTAAGTCAGCAAGTTGCCAACGCTTGTGAACAATTAAAAAATCACCATATACCCCTGCTCAATCAAAGCGTATTATTAAAGGGTGTGAATGATTCATCTGAGCAGTTATGTCAGCTCAGTGAAAAATTGTTTTCATTCGGCATCCTCCCCTATTATCTTCATTTACTTGATAAAGCCAAAGGAACAGGACACTTTGAAGTCAGTCAGGAAGAGGCCAGGCAAATCATACACCAAGTGAAAAGACGGTTACCCGGTTATTTGGTACCTAAATTGGTTAAAGAAATAGCTGGCGAACCTTACAAAATAAATATCTAAAAAACAGGCATGAAATAATTCAGACCGACTATTTTGCAAGTGCGAACTTATCCACACTGTATATAAGCAATCAATTTATCTCCAGCTTCATTCCCACAAACGCCATCAATATACACAGTTCTCGATTATCAAGCTCATAAAAAGAGTGCGCTTTAATCCGCTCCGGTAACATTGCCGGCCCATATCTGACCCGTTTCAAGCGACTGACTTTAACGCCCTGTGATTCCCACAATCGTCTCACCAGGCGATTTCGTCCTTCCTTGACCACAACATGAAACCATTTGTTGGCACCTTCACCGGCATAAAACTGAATATCATCAAAATGCGCCATACCATCTTCCAGCTCGACGCCGGCTTTTAAACGGCCAATCATAGCGTCATCGACTTCACCTAAAATACGCACCGCGTATTCTCTATCCACTTCAGCCGATGGATGCATCAAGCGATTTGCCAGCTCCCCATTATTCGTCGCCAATAACAGACCAGAAGTGTTGATATCCAGTCTCCCAACCGCTATCCAGCGCCCTACCGACAATCGCGGCAACTGGGTAAACACGACCGGCCGTCCTTCTGGATCCCGGCGTGAAACGACTTCTCCGGTAGGTTTATGGTAAACCAGCACCCGGGTGATCTGTTCGCTGTATTTTTCCCATTTGACTACCCGACCATTCAACTTTAAATGATCTCCCGATTTCAGGCGATACCCCGGTACAACCTTCTCTCCATTAACCGTTAAACGCCCTTCGTCTATCCAACGTTCGATTTCTCGTCTTGATCCCAAGCCACCGCGAGCCAGTACTTTTTGAATACGCTCACCCGAATCCTTCTGTATATTCTTAGTGGATGGTGCGGTTTTCAGATGAACTGATTTCTGTTGCTGTACTGGATTCCGGACTTTTTTCCCGGGTGGCTGTTTCTTGTTTTTCACTGTTTTGTTCTGCTTGTTCAATAGGGTCACCGCTTAAATCAATGTCCTTAATCTCTTCCAGTACCGGTAATTCATCCAGAGAAGATACATTAAAATAATCCAGAAATTGTTTGGTCGTCCCGTATAATGCCGGCCGTCCTGGGACTTCCTTATAGGCAATAATACGAATCCATTCTCTGTCCAACAGCGTTCTGATAATATTGGAACTCACACTGACACCGCGTAACTCTTCAATTTCACCACGCGTAACGGGCTGACGATAAGCGATAATGGCCAGAGTTTCCAGTAATGCACGCGAATATTTTGGCGGTTTTTCTTCAAACAAACGAAAAATCCACTGTGAAAAACCTGCCTTAATCTGAAAACGATAGCCGCTGGCCAGCTTTTTCAATTCAACTGGACGAGCGCTATAATCTTCTGTAATCGAATCAATCGCCGCCTGAATATCTTTGCTTTCAGGTTGCTCCAGCTCTGGAAATACCTGCTGTATCTGTTTGATGGTCATGCTGCGATTAGCTGCAAACAAAATTGCTTCTACAATGCGTTTGATATTCACATCAATTTCTACAGGGGGAGTTTCTGGTTGTTGTTCACTCCTTTTAGGATAGCTTTTCTGTTTTATTTTATGTTCGGATAACTGCGCTACAATAGAATTGATGGATGTCTGAATTTTTTGGATTTCAACCTGCTTCAGTTCTGGATAAACTTGCTGTATCTGCTTGACCGATTGGGTGCTGTCGGCGGCAAACAGTACCGCTTCTACGATACGGGCAATATTAACATCATTCTTTCTAAAATCGTTTTTCAGTCTCTTTTTATCTGCTTCAACAGTTTTTCTAGCCTGTTGGGTTGTTAACTCTGTTTGCTGTTGCGTTGCAGCTCTTGGTTTTCTTTTATACACTTTAGATCGACTATCAACAGCAGCTTCAGGCTTTTGTTCTGCCCCGGATGCTGATGTCATCAAAGGGTTCTGACTGGAAAATGTCGATGAGTCCTTCCTTGCTGAGCTCGAGGATGGCAAGAAACGAGACAACCACCCCGTTTTTTCCTTCGTGTCGGCTAAATAACGCTGTGAAAGGGAGGCTATCTGGCCGGTTAAGTTTTTCCAAAATGGCTGCCATTCGTTCA
>CAYNIU010000036.1:0-19907 GCA_964397365.1 uncultured Methylomarinum sp.
AATCCAGCGTGTCTACCAGTTTCACCACCCCGGCAAAGAGAAGCAATTATAATAAACTATAATTGCTATTGCAAGCTTATAGATACCTAACCTAACATAAAAGTCTGATGGCGAATACCGTTATCAAGCTTCCAAAACAACGGCGGATCGTAATTTTTTCATCGCATTTTTTTCCAACTGCCTGATTCGTTCAGCCGAAACGCTATAACGCTCAGCCAACTCATGTAATGTGGCTTTATTTTCAGATAACCAGCGACTCGTCAGAATATCCTGACTACGCGCATCCAATCCGGATAAAGCAGTCGTCAATAATCCGTCTTTATGACCTTTCCAGTCAGCATTTTCAAGCAATAAAGCCGGATCGCCATCATGTTGCTCCAGATAATTAATTGGCGCTGTAATATTATCTTCAGATGCATCATCAGCAGGAAGGTCGAATGCCATATCCCGGCCATCCATACGTTTTTCCATTTCGTAAACCGTTTTAATATCCACATCCAGATTTTCAGCTAAAGCTTCGGCTTCGGTTTTTGATAGCCACCCCAAACCTTTTTTGGATTTCCGCAAATTAAAAAACAATTTCCGTTGCGCCTTGGTTGTTGCAACTTTAACGATACGCCAGTTCTTTATGACATATTCGTGGATTTCTGCTCTGATCCAATGTACAGCAAAGGAAACCAGGCGCACTCCCATATCAGGGTCAAAGCGTTTAACCGCTTTCATCAATCCCACATTTCCTTCCTGCATAATATCGGCCATAGGCAACCCATAACCACTATATCCTCTTGCGACATGAGCAACAAAACGCAAATTCGACATTACCAATTCGCGGGCTGCCTCAACATCTCCCATATCTCTATAGCGTAATGCAAGTTCACGCTCATACTCAGGAGTTAATTTTGGCATCTGACCGATAATATTCAGATAGGAATCAAAGGTTCCCACTGACAGATTAACTGGTAAAGCTAATGCATTACTCATAATGACCTCGTTATTATTAAACTTGATTAAATTTTAGCACTCAAACCATATGAGTGCTAATAATTTAATAAGTTCATCTGTGTTAATTGGAAAACTTACTGCGGCTTGATTTGACAAAGCTGATAGTACAAAACAATCCAGGCACCCAACACTCCCAACAGTGAGGAAATCAACAATAACAAAAACGTTTCTGAAAAACCTAAAAATTGAAGATTAAATGCACCATTGTAAAGCGCCGACAAATGTTCAACCGGACTTTGTAATACCAGCATCATGATGGTAATAATCAACCAGGCACACAATCCTGAAAAAAAACCCAGCCAGAATCCGGTATAAATAAAGGGTCTTTGTACAAATGAATCGGTTGCACCGACTAATTTTGCTATCAATACCTCTTCCCGGCGATTCTGTAATTCCAGACGTATTGTATTTCCGGTTATAAAAATGACGGCCACGGCCAACAATGAATTTAGCAAGGCCACCCCCCGCCCGGTCAGCTGCATGATAGTTTGCAGTCGCTTGACCCATTGCATATCCATTTGCACAAAATCGACCAGAGGTAACTGTTTAAGTTCCGTTAACAATTTTGCAATGGATCCCTCATCTTCCAGAGTGTTTTTGGGCAATACTTGAATAACAGTCGGCAATGGATTGCTTTCCAAGGCATCCAAGGCTTCGCCGAAGCCACTATAAGCCTTAAATTCGGTCATTGCCTGCTTTTTTGTAATAACCTGTACATACTCTACCTGATTGTTTTTGGCAATTTTTTCAGCCAGTTTTTTACCGGCAGAGTCAGAAACATTAGTTTTTAAAAAAAGTGAAAGTTGATTACTCGCCTCCAAATTACCACTAAGCTGTTGCGCATTGTCCACCAACAAATAAAAACTACCGGCTAATGATATGGTAATCGCCAGTACTAAAACAGTCATTAGAGTAGTAAATGGAGATCTGAGCAAACGCCCCAAACTGGAGAACAAAGCATGGCCATGATTCAGCAAATAAGCATGTCCTTTATCAACCAGATTGTTTACTGGACGTCGCCTCTGTCTTATTGCCATCTTTAAGCCTTATATTAAATGCCCGTGATCCAGCGTCAATACCCGATATCCCATACGATTAATCAGATCTATATCATGGCTGGCAATCAATACGCTTACTCCTACCTGTTGAAATTGCTCAAATAAATGCATCACTTCTGCTGATAATCCGGGATCCAGATTACCAGTGGGTTCATCAGCCAAAATCAACCGAGGTTTATTAACCACAGCACGCGCAATACCGACTCTCTGCTGTTCACCGCCAGATAGCGCCAACGGATATTTTTTTTCCTGTCCCAATAATCCGACTTTATCCAGTGCCGCCCTGACTCGCCTGGCAATATCCTGCTGTCCATAACCGGATATTACCAACGGCAAGGCGACGTTATCAAAAACAGTTCTATCCAGTAATAATTTATAGTCCTGAAAAATCAAACCCAAACGCCGCCGAATATAAGGAATGTGTCGTTCTTTGATACGATTAAGATTTTGACCATCCAGCAAAATTTGCCCCCGATTGCAAAATGCCATCATCGCAATCAGTTTTAACAAAGTACTTTTTCCCGCACCGGAATGGCCTGTTAAAAAAGCCATTTCTCCGCGGGACAGTTGAAAACTGATATCCACCAATGCTTCACCGGCATCTGGATATCTTTTACTGACATGATCAAATGTAAGCATCAATCTTGAGTTAACAGTGCATCCACAAATGTTCTGGCATCGAAATCCTGCAAATCATCAATACCCTCACCAATACCAATAAACCGGATAGGCACCCCTAATTGTTTGGCTAACGCAAAAATAACTCCGCCTTTAGCAGTGCCATCCAGTTTGGTCAATGCTATTCCAGTCAACTTGACGACATCATCAAACAGTTTTGCTTGTGACAAGGCATTCTGGCCAGTACCGGCATCAAGCACCAACAAGACTTCATGTGGAGCGGCTTCATCCAATTTACCCATAATACGTTTGATTTTACCTAATTCCTCCATCAAATTTGACTTGGTATGGAGTCTTCCGGCAGTATCGGCAATTAATACATCCATACCTTTAGCTTTGGCTGATTGAATACCATCGTAAATAACTGATGCCGAATCAGCGCCGGTATGCTGGGCAACGACATGAATATTATTTCGTTCCCCCCAGGTCTGTAATTGTTCAACAGCCGCTGCTCTAAAAGTGTCACCAGCTGCCAACATGACACTATGACCCTGAGCCTGAAGCCGTTTTGCCAATTTCCCAATTGAGGTTGTCTTGCCGGCGCCATTGACACCGACCACTAAAATAACAAAAGGCTCATTCTGTTTCGGTATGACTAGCGGCTGACTGCAAGGTTGCAACATTTCATAAAGATCCTGCTTTAACGCTTGCGTTAGAGCCGCTCCATCATTAAGCTGATGACGATCCAGACTATCTGTCAATCGACTGATGATGTCATTTGTGGCATCAATACCAACATCCGACATCAACAAGCCCCCTTCAATTTCCTCCAACAAATCTTCATTGATAGCTTTCTGACCTAGTGGCAAAGTAGCCAATACATGACCTAAACCGGAACGGGTTTTATATAATTGCGTTTTTAAACGCCGATACAGAGACTCCGCTTCCGGTTCTACGTAAACGTCCTCAACCTGCGCTACACTTACTTCTGTAACCGGTATCTCTTTTACGTCCGTTTCAAACTGCCGTTTCTCCTCAGAAACCAAGGTAAATTTAGCATAAAAACGAATGGCTATTAACGGCAACATTAATAAAGCTGCAAAGCCATTATGGGCCACTGCAGTCCATAACGGTAATGACAGTCGAATATTTAAAATACCCAATACGATCTGTATCAGCAATAACACACTGAGCGTCAAACCCGCTTTACGAACCCTCTTGTTATATTGCTGTGACGTTGCCACTAACATGACAAGAGTCAAAATAACAAACGTAATTAAAGCACCTACACGGTGCAACCAGTGGACTGCAAGCTGTGCTTTATACGATAACACGCCCGTATAACCGCTTTCCAAGCCCTTAAAAAATTCCAATGCACTGTAGAAATCAGCGGATGGCAACCATTGACCATTACATTTTGGAAAATCACTACACACTAATGCGGCATAATTACTACTCGTCCAGCCACCCAGAATAATCTGGGCAAACAAAATCAGCATGGCGAACAACACAAATGCCCGTAACGCAAAATTGTTATTTTTTGAAACAATTATTTCTGGATTGCTTCGTAAATAAATCCAGGTAATGCTCCAAAAAGTTATCATGCCAAGCAATAAATGCAAGGTTACAATCAACGGCATCACCTTCAGAGTGACTGTCCACATACCAAGGGCAGCCTGCAAGGCGATCAAAACCAGCAGACCCAACGTAGAAAAAACCGCAATTCCGCGCCATTTTTTCTGCCACCATGAAATCAAAGCCAGACATAATGCCATTAACCCCAAAAGAGCCGCCGCATAACGATGCGTCATTTCTTTCCATGCTTTCTCGATATTCAGCGGACTTTCAGGAAATTTCTGTTCGGTATCCGCCTTAAAATCCGCTCCGTTACTGATAACAGGTTGTCCATAACACCCCGGCCAGTCCGGACAACCTAATCCGGCATCAGACAAACGCACATATGAACCTAAAATAATTACCAACAGCGCCAGTACAGCACTAAAAATGGCCAGTTTTCTAAACATAAGTATTAACCAATCTGCGAAACTCTAAGCAACTTACCTAAATCTTTTTTAACATCATAAGGATCAAACCCCGGTTTATACTGCATCATCAAATTACCAAGCGGATCCATTAAAAGTAGCAAGCCATCAACTGTATTATTTTGCGTTATCTCATTTACTTTTGCAGCAAAAGAAGACTTTGGAACAACTCTGAGTAAGCGTAAATCATCTTTCCACCAAGAGACAGCGACCTTATTATCAACCGGTTTCAATAACACAACCACCCTGCGTATCCGAGTTAAATCCTTATTCATCATCAACCGCAGTTGTTTAGTTTTATGAATGGCTTCAAGGCAAACTTTTCCACATTCACTACCCGGAATAATATTGATCAACACCCAATGTCCAGCTAATTCCACCATATTTTCCCTTGAAAACTGGTCATAAGCTTCAAGTTCACTTCGTTCGGTGGTCACAGGCGGAATAATTAATTCACCTTTATTAGTAGCCCCCAGATTGATCCAGTCAGTATGAGTGGATAAATACCAAGCAATACAAAACGGAATGATAGACATTGCAAATACTATTAAAATAGTTCTGTTATTTTTCTGTTGGTTATTCATTGTTTTTAAAACCATACCATACAAATAAAATGCTTAAAGTTATTGCCAAAGCAAACCACTGGACAGCATAAGCCACATGTTTTTCAGGCGGCATAATCACCCTGTCTCGCCAGCTTCGTTCGTAACCGTCAGGCATATCGGCATCCAGTTCTATCTGAAAATCCAATAAGGGATAACCCAGTCTTTTAGACAGAATTTCAGCATTCACCACTTGAACAACTGCCGGCCAGTTATCTGTTGGAATATCCGCACCAGCCAACTTGATCCCCACGACAGGAAAATGATTTACCCGGCCAGTCAATGTTATTATCCGCTTATCTATTGTTATATCCGGCTTGACCGTTCTGTCTTTATTCATGGGAATCCATCCTCGGTTAATCAGTATTGAACGGTTCTGACCATCCAGAATTAATGGCGTCATAACAAAATAACCCGGACGTCCTTTTTTTATCTGGTTATCAATTAAAAATTGATGGGATAGATCATATTGTCCTGTCACAACAACTTTTTTATATTCCAAAGACTTTAAATCAATATTGTCATATGAGTTCAATATCATTCTTTTTTCTTGTTGCGCCTGTTTTTGCTCCTGTAAATATTGTTTTTTTTCTTCGGCCCGCCGCAATTGCCAGGTTCCTAATGAACATAACAGCCCTACGAGTATTAAATAAACGATTAGTCCAAGAACAGAAAACCGAAATGATTTCCCTGCGACACAGAGATTGATTTTTTTCATCATACGCTATTGGTATTTTAATCTAAGACGATTGACAGAAAGCCATTTATCCTCTTACGCGGCATCATCACTCATTTTCAAGATGTAACCGATGGCTAAAAAGACAAGCAGACCAGTAAATTCTTTGACAGAAATCCCCTAAATGACCGAGAATAAAATTTTCGCTCACACCTTAACTGTTATGCTCATTAAAAGTTTCGTCATTATTGCGTTTATTCTTATCATTATCAGTCTGGGCTCGGCATTATTTCATCTTGTTAAACGTACAGATGAAGAGCAATCCCGCAAAACAGCCAACGCCCTGACTTTTCGCATCGGTTTGTCAGTCGTCTTGTTTATCCTGATTTTTCTTGCCTATACAACTGGCTTAATCAAACCCCAGGGAATTGGCGCGAGGATACAGCAAATAAATCAACACTCTGCACAAAAACAATAGTTTTATCCCTTAACGACGAGCATTACACCGCAAGCTACGACCAGAACTGTTGACACCTATTCAATAGCAAAAAAAAAGCGCGACCGGACAGATCGCGCTTTTAATCAGTTCAATGCTGACTTACATCAAATATACAAAAATAAATAAGCCTAACCAAACCACATCAACAAAATGCCAATACCAGGCTGCCCCCTCGAAGGCAAAATGATTTTCTGGCGTAAAATGACCTTTCCAGCTTCTGAACAAAACGACGGTCAGGATTATTGCGCCAATACAAACATGAAGACCATGAAAACCGGTAAGCATAAAAAAGGTTGACCCATAAACTCCCGAGCCTAATGTTAATCCCATTTCATGATAAGCCTCATAATATTCAAAAGCCTGAAAGGCTACGAATAAAAATCCTAATGAAACAGTCGCAATCAAGCCTTTGATCAGCTGGTCTCTATTTTTAGCCAAAAGTCCATGATGAGCCCAAGTGCAAGTTACACCGCTACTCAATAGCAATAACGTGTTCACAAAAGGAAGACCAAAAGCACCCATGGGTTCAAAATCGCCACCGACATTACCGGGGCCATTGGTAGGCCATACAGCCTCAAAAGCAGGCCACAATAATTCTTGGGTAGATCGACCCGCGCCATCTCCCATACCTCCCAACCAAGGAACTGACAGGTTACGGGTATACCATAATGCGCCAAAAAACACGCCAAAAAACATGACTTCGGAAAAAATAAACCACATCATTCCCATCCGATAGGAAATACCCACCCCATGATTGTACATTCCCGATTCACTTTCATTGGCTTGCAGGGCAAACCATCCCGCCAGCATCACCACAAACAACGTAAAACCCAAAATCATCATGGTCGGTCCCACTGAAGAGCCATTTAGATAATTGGCAAAACCGGCCATCATGGTGACCAGACCCAGCGTACCGATAAACGGCCAGACCGCCTTATGTGGAATATAATAAGCGACATTTGTAGACATATAACCGTCCCCTTTAGTTTTACTGAAGTTTATGTGTTATCAAAAAAAGTATATGAAAGTGTGATTGTTTTATAACGTTCAGGCAATGCCGGATCTATGACAAAGCGAACCGGCATGGTTTTTTTCTCATGTGCTTTGAAAGTCTGTTCTGAAAAACAAAAACACTCAATCTTGTGTAAATATTCGGCAGTAAGCCCAGGCGTTACACTAGGTATGGCTCTTGCGACTAATGGTTTATCCGTTTCGTTTTCCGCATAAAAATTCACCGTATAATATTGTCCCGGATGAATTTTCATTTTGCTCGTTTCCACTCTGAATTTCATCGGCGTTGACTCGTTCAGCGAAGTAATAAACTCCATGGTTATTTCTCTGACGGAATCAACTTTATATTGCACTTCCTGCGCTGCCGCATCAGCCGTTTTACCATTCAGCCCGGTAATGTCGCAAAATACATTATAAAGCGGCACCAAAGCATATCCAAAGCCGAACATACTCAGCACAATAATCACCAGTTTTTTTATCAAACTAGCGTTCTTTTGTTTCAGGGTGTCATTCATTGCGACATTGCATTAACAGCAACAAGCACATAAATTACAACTGCAACCGCAAACAATACTACAGCGGTGAAAATATTCTTTTGTTTTAAATTCATATTTTATTTGAGACCCTGTCCAGCAGACAGAGCCTCATTATTATTGATTTATAGCAGCCTTTAAAAATGTTCAGTTGGAATTTTCTCAGGTGGATTTGTAAAAGTATGATAGGGCGCCGGTGACGGCAAAGTCCATTCAAGACTGTGTTTACTGGCGTCTTCCCAAACTTCATCCGTCGCTTTTCCCGTACCGCCCCGGATAGTATCAATCACAATATAAACAAACAGTAATTGACTGAATCCGTAAATAAATGCGCCGATACTGGAAATCATATTCCAGTCAGCAAACTGCACAGCATAATCAGGAATACGCCGAGGCATACCCGCCAAGCCCAAAAAATGTTGTGGGAAAAACAGAATATTAACTGAAATTGCTGACAGCCAGAAATGCAGTCTGCCAATTTTTTCGTTATACATATTGCCTGTCCACTTAGGCAACCAGAAGTAACCGGCTGCCATCAAAATAAAGACAGAAGCGGGTACCAGAGTATAATGGAAATGCGCCACAATAAAATAAGTATCGTGATACTGAAAATCAGTCGGAGCAACCGCCATCATCAACCCGGTAAATCCACCTATTGTGAATAAGACGACAAAGGCAATTGAAAACAACATGGGCGTTTCAAATGTTAACGAACCTTTCCACATGGTAGCAGTCCAGTTGAATATCTTCACCCCTGTTGGAATAGCAATCAACATGGTTGCATACATAAAATACAATTCTCCGGCAACCGGCATTCCCACAGTAAACATATGATGCGCCCAAACAATGAACGACAGAAAAGCAATTGAAGCTGTCGCATAAACCATTGAAGAATATCCGAACAGTGGTTTCCGGGCAAAAACAGGAATAATGGTAGAAGCCACGCCAAAGGTCGGAATAATCATGACATACACTTCAGGGTGCCCAAAAAACCAGAAAATATGTTGATACAACACCGGATCACCACCGCCAGCCGCGTCGAAGAAACTGGTATCAAAAAACCGGTCAGTCAGCAGCATAGTTACCGCACCGGCAAAAACCGGCATGATTGCAATCAGTAAAAAAGCAGTAATCAACCAAGTCCAGACAAACAATGGCATTTTCATCAAGGTCATGCCGGGAGCCCGCATATTAAAAATGGTTGCAATGATATTAATCGCTCCCATAATAGAGGAAACTCCTAAAATATGGACTGCAAAAACTGCAAACGGCAAAGCATTACCCGTCTGCAATACCAACGGCGGGTAAAATGTCCATCCTGCCGCCGGCGCACCGCCTTCCATAAACAAGGTACTGGCTATCAGCAAAATCCCCGCCACCAACATCCAGAAACTCATATTGTTCATACGAGGCAAAGCCATATCAGGTGCCCCAATCATCATTGGAATCATCCAGTTTGCCAGTCCTACGAAGGCCGGCATAACAGCGCCAAAAACCATGACCAATGCGTGCATGGTGGTCATGGAATTAAAAAACTGGGGATTAACAAACTGTAATCCGGGTTCAAACAATTCTGCCCGGATAATTAAAGCCATAGTTCCGCCAACAAAAAACATCAACAGAGCAAATACCAAGTATAACGTACCGATATCTTTATGGTTAGTGGTTACAATCCACCTTAAAGCGCCCTTCGCCGGGCCATGATCGTGATGATCATCATGTTCAGCAACTACTGCAGACATAATTTGAATACCTCTTTAATTTTAAAAAGATTAGATCGTTAAGCAACAAGCCAAACACTTATACTTCATTATCATTTTCTTCAGACTTTGTAGCTTGCAAAGACTGAACAACTGACGGCTGAATGGAATCACCAACTGAATTACCCAAACCATTACGGATAAAAGTATTCACTGCGGCAAAATCAACGGCACTTAACATTTGACCAAATGCCGGCATCATTCCTTTACCGTTCATTACCAGATCAACTTGTGCATTGATATCACCGTTAACGATAGAACTTCCAGTAATTGCGGGGAAGGTTCCCGGCATACCTTTACCATCAGGCATATGACATGAAGAACAGTTATTGGCGTAAATATTTTCACCTTTAGCGACCAAATCCTCTTTTGACCATTCCTTGTCCGCAGCACTTGCTGTTGCAGCCGCCGCTGCTTTTTGTTCTTCAACCCATTTATTGTAATCTTCTTTTTCCATTGCAACGACAACAATAGGCATAAATCCATGATCTTTACCACACAGCTCAGCGCATTGTCCGCGATAGACCCCCGGTTTTTCCACTAATGTCCAGGCTTCGTTGATAAATCCGGGATTAGTATCTTTTTTCCAGCCTAATGCCGGCACCCACCAGGAATGAATTACATCAGCCGCAGTAAACAGAAAACGGATTTTAGTATTGACAGGAACCACCAGAGGCTTATCCACATCCAGGAGGTAATTCGGCACCGACCGCGGATCAATTCCTGAATCTATCTGCCGAGCCTTATTACTGGTTTCATCCAAACTGCTAAAAAAATGAATGCCATTGTCCAGATAGTCATATTCCCATTTCCATTGCCACCCGGTCACCTTGATTGACATATCCGCTTCCTGAACATCATCAAGCTCAATCACTGTCTTTGTGGCGGGAATGGCCATACCAATCAGAATCACTGTAGGAATAATTGTCCAGATTATTTCCACTGTGGCATTTTCGTGAAACTGCTCAGCTTCATGCCCTTTTGATTTTCGATGATGATATATCGAATAAAACATCGTACCGAAAACAGCGATACCAATAAACACACAGACCCACAAAATCAACATGTGAAGATCATATACATCATGACTGAGCTGTGTAACCCCTTTTGGCATGTTGAGGGTGTAATCCGCATGCGCCGAACCCAAACCAAAAAATAGCAGGGCTAAGTATGCGAACAGTTGCTTTGTTTTTACCACGGAGCAGCCTCCTCGTTAATAGTTATAAATTGTAGTGAAAATCAATTGTCATTTAAAATTACCGCCTGATACAAAAACAGGCAACTTCTCCTTTGACGCTTAATTATCACAAATAAACTGCGTAATTCTAACCTATCAAGCCATTATAGGCTAGACGTGCTTTTATCCATCTTTATCTGCGTCTTTGGAAAAACCCCTTTAAACACTCTTAAGCTAATGATTTATCGTAATGTTTTTAATATAGAATAAGGATACCACTAAAAGCCTTCTGACTAAATAAGCAAATGACTGTCAAGCAATTGTCGAACATATAGATGGATTAGATTATCGCCCCCATGCTGTTAGCACACAAGTCCAATTTGCAATCAATTTACAACAACCCCACTCAATCCATTACATTATTGAACTACAACACCAACATATTCACAAACAAAAAAGCCCATAAGAGAAACTCTCACGGGCTTTTTTAAAGCTAATCAGCGAAAACATTTTCAATAATATCAATCATTGACCCCAGAAAACAATGCTACATGGGTAAATGAAGTCAATATCGTAAACAAAACCGGCTCATCCCAGTGTACTGGTATCCATACCTGACTAATTAATTCACTGAATACACAAGCTTTATTATTTTTTTCAACCTATTGCCGGCGCATACGGCATATCGAATTTTGGAATATGATTTTCCAACCAACCTTTCACCATTTGTCCAACTTCATCAGTCACATCGGCTTCACCCGCATGGAATTTTTTCTGTAAGTCAGCACACGTTGCAACTAATGCATCATGCTCTGCTTTATGTGCGGCAAGACCGGCATAGCCGGCAGCTTCCATTTCTCTCTCCTCATGAGCAAAATGATCAACCACATAGGCAATTAAAGCATCCAGGGATGCGCCTATAGCAGAACGTTCAGCGCCGCCAGTCGCTTCATCGTAGAGCTTGTTTAACAAATCGAACAATACTCTATGTTCTTCATCTGCAAAGGCCACTTTTGTACCGAATTGTTCTTCAGTCCAGGTAATTAATGCCATAACTTTACTCCAAATTTTATTTTTATAATGGAGTGGTGATTATGAACGATTCAGTTTCTGCCATTTTGATCTAAATCAATTTTAGTGTAAAAACCTTTCAGGTTATGACTTAACAGATCAAAATCCGGCCTGTCAATACAGGGTAATACCCCTATCAACGGTGTATTTATACGTTCCTGTAAATAATGGATATTCTCGTCCGCCTGCAACATGCGATTATCCGTTTTCACTGCAATCCAACCGTGGCATTCGGCAGTTGAAGCCTGTATGGCTCGCCAGGTCAACAAAGCATGATTGATACACCCCAGTCTGATAGCCACCACCATGATGACCGGTAAACACAGAACTTCCGCAAGATGCGCATTATCAAAAGTTTTACTTAACGGCGAATACCAGCCACCAGCCCCTTCAACCAGTACAATATCAACTTGTTGTCTTAATGCTTCCAGTTTTTCTTGCAGCACATTAATATTTACCGTCTTTCCTTCACAGGCAAGATGCGGGGATACGGCTAATTTAAAAGCATACGGATTAATACATTGATAAGGCAAGTTGACTGAGGCATGTTCCTGCATTAACAAGGCATCTTCATTTTTCCACTGTCCCTGCCGCCATTCACAACCGGCAGCAACCGGCTTCATGCCGGCAACAGATAAGCCTCGCTGCTTAATCATCCGCATTAATGCCACTGTAACCCAGGTTTTACCGACATTGGTATCTGTTCCAGTAATAAAATATCCTTGTTGCATACCTATCCCGTTGCTATAGCCAAAATAATTTCATAACTGGCAACAATCCCTTGTGGACACTGTCTCTTATAACCATCAGTCATTTTCTGCAGTTGCAACCGAGTCGTCGGTTTTTTTTTGCGGCCGGTGGTTACATTATGAGCGCCTATGCCTTTCAGTTCTTTCATTAATTCCATCACACTGTCATAAGCCGAATGGTAAACAAACGATTCAACCGTTATTGCCTTAAACCCTGCATTCATAAGGAACTGCTTAATCTGCTTTTGAGCATAAAACTCATTAACATGGCTATAATCATCCACTTCAGCCCAAGCTGCCTTTAATTCTTGTAATGTCGCAGGGCCAAACGTAGAAAATACCAGTTGCCCATCAGGTTTGATAATGCGTTTGCAATCCTTCAGTACATTCGGCAATTGTTGACACCACTGCAACGCCAGGTTAGAAAACAATTGATCTATTGAAGCATCTGCCAATGGCATTTTTTCCGCATCAGCACAGAGACAGTTAAGCTTATTTTGCTGATTCTTTTGCCGGGTTATCTGCAGCATCGGCAAAGCAATATCCAACGCTACTATAGTTTTACAATCAACCAATGCCAGTAACTCTCCGGTCAAAAACCCAGTACCACAGCCGAGATCCAGAATGGTTTCTGTGACCCCTTCAGGCTTGACCCTACTCAGCAAATCAATACCAACACGTCGTTGCAAAGTCGCCATGTTGTCATAAGAATGTGATGCCGCCGAAAATGACTGCCTGATCTTTTCTTTATCCAGGTACATGTTCGTTACAAAAATGGGTGATGATTTCAATTACCTGTTGTTGATGCGTCAAAAAAGGCAAATGCCCTGCATTTTGCAGTACATGTATTTCAGCTACCGGCTTAAACTGCCGCATATTTTCACCACATTGCACCGGAACCAGAGCATCCTGATCACCCAGAATAAAGGCAAGCGGACAATTTATAAGCTGTAATGTGCCTGTTAAATCAACACTTCTAAGTATTTCCAGCCCACCCTGCAACACTGAAACGACAGGTGTATCACATTCCAGCACAGCTTGTTTGAGTTGCTTCAATAAAACTTTTCCGTTATTCAATCCATTAACCTGCAAGGCTAAGAAACGCATCAACGTCGTTTGACAACTCAAGGTCAGATTATCTGCAAATAACTGTAATACTTCGGGCTTGATTCCCGGCCAATTCTTATTTTGCACAAAACAGGGATTACCGGCCAAAACCATCAATGCCGTCACTCGCTCAGGGAACCTGTAGGCCATATCCATAGCCACCGTCGCGCCCAACGACCAGCCCATTACATGAAAATTCTGTACAGGGACAGCGTTCATCAATTCTTCAGTCACCTGTTCCAGTACATAAGGTTCAAGCGCATCGCTACGCCCATGTCCGGGTAAATCCACGCAAATCACCTGATAATATTGCCCCAGATTTTGTGCAAACTGACGCCAAATTCCAGTATGCATAGACCAGCCATGAATCATAACCAATGGCTGACCCTTGCCATAAATTTCTTTATGTATATGAATCATTTCATTACCGCATCCAGCGCATCCAGTAAAACGTCAACATGATGAGCGCTATGATGAGCGGAAAAGGTCACTCTTAATCTCGCTTTACCCTGCGGCACAGTAGGAGGACGAATGGCGCTCACCCATATCCCCCGTTTCAGTAAGGCTTCGCCAACCATTATCGCTTTATGACTGCTTCCAATTAAAACAGGTTGAATAGCTGTCGCTGATGCCATAACATCCAAACCCAGTTGAGACACGCCCTCTCTGAAACGTTGCACCAAGGCCTGTAATTTCTCTCTCCGCCAATGATCTTGCTGCACAATTTTTAAACTGACTCTTGTTGCTTCCGCTATCGCCGCCGGCATTGCCGTTGTATAAATATAAGTACGCGCTTTTTGAATCAGAGTTTCAATCAATTCGTCAGAACCTGCCACGAATGCCCCGAAAGTACCAAAACCTTTGCCCAAAGTCCCCATTAATACCGGCACATCCAACGCTGATAAGTGGTAATGCTGTAAAACACCCCCACCCGTTTGCCCCAGCACAGCCAAACCATGTGCATCATCCACCATTAACAGGGTATTTTGTAATTTTGCCAATTTCACGATCTCAGGCAGCGGCGCCAGATCACCGTCCATACTGAACACGCCATCGGTCACAATTAAAGTCTTTGCCCCGGATTCGAACAACCTAGTTTCCAAATCGGACATATCCGCATGCAAATAGCGTTTTAACCCTGCTCTGGATAAAACTGCACCATCCAGTAATGAAGCATGATTCAGTCGATCTTCCAACACCCGGTCACCATGTCCCACCAAAGCTGATATAACCCCCATATTGGCCATATACCCGGTCGAAAACAATAATGTTCGTTCTCGTCCGGTAAATTCAGCCAGATCTTCTTCCAGCGCGTGATGAGCGGCGCTATGGCCGCAAATCAAATGTGCAGAACCGCTACCGACACCATATTCATCGGTCGCTTTTTTAAATGCGTTCACGACCTCGGGATGATTGGCCAACCCCAGATAATCGTTACTACAAAAATTGATGACTGGATTGCCATCAACATTCATTTCCACAGATTGCTGTCCGGCAATGATCCGACGGAAACGATAAAGTCCCTGCCGCTTCAATTGCTCAAGATTCTCAGATAAATTCATTGGCGATTAAAAAGCGAAAAATCCTTGCTGATACCATTCAGAATTGTTTTCGAAATAGCCAAAGGGATACAAGATAGCTTATAAGGGATACAAGATAGCTTATAAAGTTATGAGGCATAACTTGATCCACCTGAATGCACCCCCAGACGTTCAAACAATTGCAAATCATGATTAGTCATCGGGTTATCAGTCGTCAGCAACTTATCGCCGTAGAAAATTGAATTAGCGCCGGCCAAAAAACATAAAGCCTGCATTTCATCACTCATATCATTACGACCTGCAGACAGGCGCACCCGTGATTTTGGCATTAAAATTCTGGCCACCGCGATAGTTCTGATAAACACGAGCGGATCCAGTTTTTCAGTCCCCATCATTGGTGTACCTTCCACCTGCACCAGCATATTCACCGGTACGCTTTCCGGGTGTTTCGGCAGATTGGCTAATTCAATCAACAGATTAGCCCTGTCAACATCCGATTCACCCATCCCTACAATACCGCCGCAACAGACATTGATTCCGGCATCCCTGACTCTTTCCAGGGTATCCAGCCTGTCCCGATAAGTTCGTGTGGTAATCACTTCTGAATAATAATCTTCCGAAGTGTCCAGGTTATGATTGTAATAATCCAGCCCACCCTCTTTTAAACGGCGGGTTTGCTCATCAGTCAGCATCCCCAGGGTCACACAGGTTTCCAGTCCCAAATCTTTAACCTCCTGTACCATCTCCACCACTCTTTCAATATCACGGTCTTTAGGCTGACGCCAGGCCGCTCCCATGCAAAAACGGGATGCGCCCTGATCTTTAGCGCGTTGCGCCGCTTTTAACACTTCATCAAGCGGTAATAATGCTTCAGGTTTTAAATCAGAATCATAACGTGCGCTTTGCGGACAATAGCCACAATCCTCCGAACAGGAGCCGGTCTTGATGCTTAACAGACTGCTCACCTGTATCTCATTGGGATCAAAGTTTTTCCGGTGTACAGTTTGCGCCTTAAAAATCAAATCATTGAACGGTAGTGCAAATAACGCCTGCACTTCATCAAGCCGCCAGTCATGACGTAAAAAAGAATTCATTGCCTTGGGTTCCGGGTTGGCTGACATTCTGCTAATCTCCAAAATGAATTTAAGTCAACAATGTTACTTGTCAACCTGCTTTAATAAAAATGGTAAACAACTGGCTCAATATTATACAAGATAAACTATTTCCGCCCAGATGTATCTTGTGTGGAGAAAAAGGAATGAACAGTATGGATATTTGTTGCGGCTGCTTTTTTGATCTTCCGGTCAACCGAAACTGTTGTTATCGTTGCGGTGAACCCTTTGACACCATCACAGAGACACTAAAACTATGTGGTCATTGTTTAAGCCAACCACCCGCTTTCGATGAATCCCTGGCGCCATTTCTCTATCACAGCAGTATTGCCTATCTGATTACCTCCCTGAAATTTGGCAAACACTACAAAAACGCCCGTCTATTGGGTATGCTGATGGCTAAACATATTCAAAGTAATACAGAATTACCGGACTGCATACTCCCTGTTCCCCTGCATAAATCACGTTATCGCCAACGCGGTTTCAACCAATCCATCGAAATTGCCCAAACCCTGTCCCGACAACTGCAAATTCCACTGGACTTAAATAGCTGTATACGCATCAGAAATACCCATCAGCAATCACGTTTAGCCGCCAAACAGCGCCGAAAAAACATGTTAAAAGCTTTTACAGTAAAAAAGTCACTGGACTATCAGTATATTGCTATTGTAGATGACGTTATGACCACAGGATCTACGGTCTCTGAACTGGCAAAAACCTTAAAACGGGCAGGCGTTGAACGGGTTGATGTCTGGGTATGCGCCCGAGCATAAAGTAAATGACAACCATATGTGTTGAATTTGTTAATATCGACAGTTCCGACGGTCAAACTTTAAATTACTGAAAGTAAATAATTTATACAAAATGCCCAGTCAATTAAAAATATCTGTAGGACAATATTCCAATAAAGGTCGCAAACAAATCAACCAGGATTTTCATGGTATCTATATACCTGAAGAGCCACAATTAACCTCTAAAGGAATCGCTGTCGCTCTGGCTGATGGAATCAGTAGCAGTGACGTTGGACAAGTTGCCAGTGAAGCAACGGTAACGGGATTTTTAGAGGATTATTTCTGTACTTCGGATGCCTGGTCAGTAAAGAAGTCAGCGTTACAGGTCTTAAGTGCAACAAATTCATGGCTATACTCACAGACTCAGCAAGGCCAATATCGCTTTGATAAAGACCGCGGATATGTATGCACATTAAGCGCCATGATTATCAAATCTACAACGGCGCATATTTTTCATTTAGGCGATAGTCGGATTTATCGGTTGCGTGGTAATTCTCTCGAAAAATTAACAAATGATCATCGGCTTTGGATTTCACCAGAAAAAAGTTATCTTAGCCGGGCAATGGGAATACACACCCACCTTGAAATGGATTATGATTCTCTGGCAATCACTAAAGACGATATATTTTTATTTGTAACGGATGGCGTCTATGAATCTGTTAACTCACGATTCATGAGCAAAATCGTCAATGAACATACTGATAACCTGGATGCCGCTGCAAAAATCATTGCAGAAGAAGCATACAGACAAGGAAGTACAGACAACCTGACCTGTCAGATCATCAGGATTGATGAACTACCCGCTCAAAATGCTGATGAAATCTTTCAGCAACTAACAGAATTGCCATTTCCGCCAATATTAGACGCGAGAATGGAATTTGATGGTTACAAGATTATCAGAGAAATACATGCCAGTTCTCGCAGTCATGTTTATTTAGCGATAGATATTGAAACCAATGCCCAAGTTATTATGAAAACACCGTCAATTGATCTTCAAGGCGACCCTGCTTACCTGGAAAGGTTTTTGATGGAAGAATGGATTGCCCGACGCATTAACAATAGCCCACATGTATTAAAACCCTGTACGCAAATACGGCAGCGCAATTATATGTATATCATCACAGAGTTTATTGATGGACAGACCTTGACTCAGTGGATGATTGATAACCCGAAGCCAGATTTGGAAACGGTGCGCGGAATTATTGAACAAATTGCCAAAGGATTACGCGCTTTTCACCGTCTGGAAATGTTGCACCAGGATCTGCGACCGGAAAACATCATGATTGACCACACCGGTACAGTGAAAATCATTGATTTTGGATCAACAAGAGTGGCTGGGATTGCGGAAATTTCCTCGCCTGCAACCAGTGACAATTTACTCGGAACAGTTCAATATACTGCCCCGGAATATTTCCTGGGAGACCTCGGACGACCATGCTCTGATCTTTTTTCTTTGGGCGTTATCAGTTATCAAATGTTGACCGGAAAACTACCTTATGGCGCACAGGCAGCCAAAGCCAGAACCAAAGCCACACAGCATAAACTGAAATATAACCCCCTACCTCATGATGAACGACAACTCCCACTCTGGATTGATGGCGCTCTAAAAAAAGCGTTACACCCCAATCCATTCAAGCGTTATCAGGAAATATCTGAATTTCTGTTTGATCTCCGTCACCCAAACAAAGCATTTCTGAATCAAACCCGCCCACCATTACTGGAACGTGACCCGATAGCTTTCTGGAAGGGCGTATCTTTCATTCTGACAATAATCATTGGAATATTATCGCTGCACATAACATGATCCTTACTATACCAATCACACCTCGCAGAATTTTAAAATTATAAAAAACGTTTTGGTGCTGTTCTTACATGAGTGGTATACAACGTCAATCCAGTAAACGCCATACCGCCAATCAAGTTACCCAATACAGTCGGAATTTCGTTCCAGACAAGATAATCCATAATCGAGAAATCTCCTCCCATAATCATTGCCGATGGGAACAGAAACATATTGACAACAGAGTGCTCAAAAGACATCGCGAAAAACAGCATAATAGGCATCCACATAGCGATCACTTTACCGCTGACCGTAGTAGAAATCATCGCGCCGACCACTCCCATTGAAACCATCCAGTTACACAACATCCCCCGAATGAAAATTGTAAACCAACCCGCGATGCCGTAAGCCGCATAACCCACGGTGCGAGCTTCGCCAATTTTAGCAATTTTTTGCCCCACAACCCCCGGCTCAATCGAGAAACCATAAGTAAAAACAAAGGCCATCATCACAGCAACTGTCATCGCACCCGCAAAATTACCAGCAAAGACCAGCCCCCAGTTCCTTAGAACGCCTCCCAAAGTTACCCCCGGCCTTTTATCAATCAAAGCCAGCGGAGATAGCACAAACACTCCTGTCAACAAATCGAAACTCATCAGATACAACATGCAAAAACCCACTGGAAACAGGATAGCGCCAATGAGAGGGGAGCCGGTTTGAACGGCAATAGTAATCGCAAATACCGCCGCCAATGCGAGAATGGCTCCAGCCATATAGG
>CAYNIU010000037.1:0-19367 GCA_964397365.1 uncultured Methylomarinum sp.
AACAATCATGCCGAAGACTAATAGCGGAAAATTGATTGTATGATTTGTCTGTGCCCGGCCTATTGTTGTCAAGTGTTTAGCTGCATAGCCAAAATAAACCAAGGTCAGGTTATAAATTAAAATACCGCTGCTACTGCTAATATAAGTTTTGAATGTCACCTGAGTCACAGAAAATGCATAACTGAGTAAAGCAAAAGGTAAAGGCAGTAAACGCAATAAAAACATTATCTTAAAATTATCTTTATCTGTTAATGTGTTGAGGTATTGTAGTTTGGGCTGTTTTTCAAGTAAGATATTAACTTTGTTCCGAAAAAAATAACGACCCAGAATAAAAATAACGCTAGCGGCAAGATACGTCGAAATAACAATATAAACACCACCTGTTATTAATGGAAATAAAACGCCAGCAGTCACACATAGGGCATCAACAGACAGAAAAAAGGGGGTTGTGATCATGAACAGTAAGATAAAAGCAATTGGCGCCCAAACGCCAAGACTATTAATCCAGTTTTCTATCTGTGGGATATAGAGATCAAACCAATGCGCAGTCAAACTTAATAGAACAATCACGCCAATAATTATTAACAGGCGAATATACAAAGTTCGACTACCAAAATAATGCGAGTGCTTATTTGACTTCATAATGTTATGAATTTTTCCGATGATGTTTTTCCCAATAAAAAGTTATAACAGATAAATTCAGGGAAACTATTAATATAATCCATATATATTCTTCTATATACGCTGCTACAATAGCGCTAATACCTACTAAAATACCTAGCAGACTAAATCGCCATCCTAAATGATGACCATCCAGAAATAATGACAAACCAATAATCAGTTCAATTACAAGTCCGCTACTTTCATAATTTAATCGTCCTGTATCTAATAAAAGATAAACGCCTGATACTGTAGCCAGAGTTGCTCCCCAATGGACAAGCTGACGAAGAATCAATTGTTGGAAAATGTTTTCATGATACTCATTTCTAGCCCACCCCAGTCCAATACTGGCTAAGGTAAATAAAATAACCATCAAGATCCAGTAACGATAACTTTTAGTAGGTGAAAAATCAGTAATTGCCATACCCACTAAAGCCAAAACCAATACTATTAAAAGAACAATTTCTTCAATGAAATAGTTTTTTGTTAAAAATGACACTTTAAACATTAAAAATTTTACTCTTTAGATAAGGATAAAGGCATATAAAAACGAAATAAAAGATAAAAATAATAACCAGATAACAGCTGCCATTACTGAGCGATTACGTGATAATAAAGCGCCATAAGTCGCTTTTAATAGATTATTGCTGCCACTGGCAATAATGACGGCTGCGACAATGGCATTTTCCGGAACCGTAAATTTTCCTGAGAGTAAAGATAAAATGAATGGATCTATATCAGTAAATCCAACGACAACCGACAGAAAACTCAGTCCATGATCACCAAAATAACTAATGACATACTGAGTGATGAAAGCAAACAACATAAACATGGAAGCAAACAATAAAGCCGTTGGCAACTCCAATGGATGTTGAGAAACATCGGCTGCCGACTGGTTTTGACTATCACTTTTACCAAAATGCAGTATGCTAATGACAGTTATAGTGGAAAAAATAATTAATGTAGAAAAAGGCAGCAATAAACTTTTTCCGATTGAACCGTCCAGTAGAAAAATAATGACCAGCAACCTGAAATACATCATCGCCGTAGCCATGATTAAGGCTGAAGACACATTAGCCCAATCGTCTTGCATATGATGCGCCCGACGACTGATAACGACTGAAATGGCAGTACTGGAATAAAGACCTCCCAGCAAGCCGGTAAGTAATAATCCACGGGCTTTAAAAACATAGGTTTGCGCCAGATAACTCAGATAGGAAAAACCGGATACTATAATTACCGCCAGCCAAACTTTGTAATAAGTGATCGGTAACATATCAGCAATCTGTTTATCCGGTAACAACGGCAGAATAACCCCGGAAATAATCAGAAACTTCGCCAGAGTTATCATTTCATTATTTGCCAGATTTCTGGAAAACTGGTGAATCAACGGTTTTTCACCAAGCATCAAGACCAATAGCACAACAAACAATACCAAAAACCATACAGGAAAAAATATTGCTACCGGACCGATCAGAAAAACCAGCAATGTCAATATAATTTCAAGGAGGGAAAAATGTTTTGCCGCACTTTGCCGCCAGTAATAAATGGCCAACATGATTCCCAGCAAGCCAATACCCACAATGAAAAACAGTCCATCTGTATCAAGCTGATACAAAATAAAACCCAGCAGTCCAATCAATACAAATGTCCGTATACTACCAAAGCCATATTGGTATTGATTAGTTCTCAGGTAATTGTAAAATTCCAGTCCGACAATAAAAGAAAAAACTATCGTCATCAGAAATTGAAGCAACAGTGGCGGTATGGATTCAAGCATTAGTTTTCAGGCCAGACCCAATGTTGTATTTCCGGCTTATCTTCGCCGTAACGGGTAATATATTCCTTGTGCTCAACCAGAAAATCATGCATAGCCTGTTTAACATGAGCGCCAGTTGCTTTTAGTTTTTCTACACGATCAATGACATCAATCACCAGATGAAAACGATCCAGTTCGTTAAGAACAACCATATCAAAAGGTGTGGTTGTCGTGCCTTCCTCTTTATACCCCCGGACATGCAGATTGTTATGATTTGTGCGTCGATAAGTCAGACGATGAATTAACCAGGGGTAGCCATGAAAAGCGAAAATAATGGGTTTGTCCTGGGTAAAAATAGAATCAAAATCCTTGTTGGATAAACCGTCAGGGTGTTCTGTTTCCGGCTCCAGAGTCATTAAATTAACCACATTCACAACCCGAACTTTCAGATCTGGAAAATACTCCCGTAGCAATGATACCGCTGCCAGTGTTTCTAAACTGGGAACATCGCCGGCACAGGCCATAACAACATCCGGCTCATCATGTTGATCGTTGCTGGCCCACTCCCAAATGCCAATTCCTGCATTACAGTGCTTAATAGCCGCATCCATAGATAAAAACTGAAGTTCTGGTTGCTTACCGGCAATAATCACATTAACTTTATTCCGGCTACGCAGGCAATGATCGGTTACCCATAACAAGGTATTGGCATCCGGTGGCAGATAGACTTGAATAATTTCTGATTTCTTGTTGACGACATGGTCTATAAAGCCTGGATCCTGATGACTGAAACCATTATGATCTTGCCGCCACACATGTGAGGTTAATAAATAATTTAAAGAGGCTACCGGCCGACGCCAGGGAATTTTTTTGGTTACTTTCAACCATTTTGCATGTTGGTTAAACATGGAATCCACAATGTGGATAAAGGCTTCATAGCAGGAAAAGAAACCATGTCGACCGGTTAGCAGATAACCTTCAAGCCAGCCTTGGCATTGATGTTCACTGAGTATTTCCATGACTCGCCCATTAGCTGAAAGATGGTCGTCACCGGCTATTTGCTGTCCGACAAAAGCCCGGTTAGTCACCTCAAATAAGGCAGACAGGCGATTGGAAGCCGTTTCATCAGGTCCCATGACACGAAAGTTTTGATTTTCAAGATTAGCCTGCATTACATCTTTAAGAAAAACTCCCATCTGCCGGGTGGCTTCAGCAATTTCAGTGCCTGGATTTAACACTTCAATAGCATAATTACGAAAATCAGGCATCTTCAGGTCTTTTAATAATAATCCACCATTAGCATGTGGATTAGCGCCCATACGTCGCTCTCCTTGTGGCGCAAGGCTTGCTACTGTCTCAATCAGTTTGCCTGTGCTATCAAACAGTTCCCGGGGCTTATAGCTGAGTAACCATTGTTCCAGTATTTTCAGATGCTCAGGATTGTCAGCCAGACCTGATAACGGCACTTGATGTGCGCGGAACGTATTTTCCACCGGCAAACCGTCCACTTCCTGAGGTCCAGTCCAGCCTTTAGGGGTTCGAAAAATAATCATCGGCCATCGGGGACGTTTGCTGAAACCACTTTCCCTTGCCTGTTGTTGGATATGGGCTATTTCATCCAATATAACGTCCAGCGTCGCCGCCATCTGTTGATGCATGGTTTCCGGGTCGTCACCTTCTACAAAATAAGGTTGATAACCATAGCCGCTAAACAAAGCTTTTAGTTCATCCCGATCTATTCGCGCCAAGACCGAAGGGTTGGCAATCTTATATCCATTGAGGTGTAAAATGGGTAACACAGCACCGTCTGTTACCGGATTCAGAAATTTATTGGCATGCCAGCTGGTTGCCAGTGGGCCGGTTTCCGCCTCACCATCACCGACTACGCAACAGGCAATTAAATCCGGGTTATCCAAAACTGCGCCGTAAGCATGTGACAATGAATATCCCAGTTCTCCGCCTTCGTGGATTGAACCCGGTGTTTCAGGCGCAACATGGCTGGGAATACCGCCCGGAAAAGAAAATTGTTTAAACAGTTGTTGCATTCCTTCTTTATCTTGTGAAATATGAGGATAAACTTCACTATAAGTGCCTTCCAGATAGGTATTGGCAACTAATCCGGGGCCACCGTGACCCGGCCCGGTAATATAAATCACATTAAGGTCACGGGCTTTGATAACCCGGTTAAAATGAACGTAAATAAAATTCAACCCGGGAGTTGTTCCCCAATGCCCTAATAAACGCGGTTTAATATGTTCCAATTGCAAGGGTTGTTCAAGCAGCGGATTATCCAATAGATAAATCTGTCCTACTGACAGGTAATTGGCTGCACGCCAGTAGGCGTTGATAGTTTGTAGCTCTGCGCTGTTCAGCGGAGTTGTCGACATTTCAGTATTCATGGGCATTTAAACATCCAGTGGTTAAAACGGGTGATAAGGGTGAGTAGCTACGTTGATTGTAAAATATATCAATGATTATGGTTTTTATTATGAAAATGCATTGAACGTCGAAGTCCACTCAGAAAATGTCGGTGTCTGGGAATAGCGTGTTCCAAATGACGGTAGGTCATCAGTTTAAGAGCATCCTCTATAAATACCCAGAACAGGCAATATGCCCAGATCATGGCGATATAATCCCAGGGAATTGCAGTAACAAACCATCCAAAGCCGGTGATTAGTACGGCTATAATCTGGGTGCCAATGATAGCGCTAAGCAGTAAAGGAGCAGGATAGGGGGAAGTTAAAAAAAAGTGTCGGCTGCGGGCTACAAACAGCGTCAAATGACCGGCAATTGCCAGCTTCAAAAAAATGATAGTCTGCATTTCCTCGGTACTGACCTGAAAATAATTTTCAACAATAATCATCAGTAAAAAGGTTTCAACAACCCCTACCGTACCCAATACGGTTGCAATAGTCAGTACCCATCGCATATTCCAGCGTACCGGCTTGGTTTCCAGACGGGTATTATCCTTGGCGATGGTTAAAATGGGCAGATCATTGAGCAAAGCCAACAGAATTATCATGATGGCTGTGATGGGATAGATGTTATAAACCAACATTGCCAGTACCATAAAAAACATGATTCGGATAGTTTCGGTAATACGATAAATGGCATAGGCATTCATGCGTTCGAAGATACGTCGGGCTTCTTCAATCGCATGGGTAATAACACTCAGTCCCGGTGCTGTTAATACCAGGTCGGCTGCAGCCCGGGCCGCATCAGTAGCGCCTGATACGGCAATACCGACATCCGCCTTTTTCAAAGCCGGAGCATCATTGACACCATCACCGGTCATGCCGACCAGATGACTGTTATCCTGTAATTCCTTAACCAGCCAATATTTATGTTCAGGAAAAACTTGAGCAAAACCATTGGCGCGTTCTGCACACCGGGCAACCTCGTGGATCACATCTCCCTTATCCTTGGCGGCAATGATTTGATCGGCCAACAGGATATTTTGTCCTAAACCCAGTTCCCCGGAAATCTGCCTGGCAATGGCTATATTATCACCAGTGACCATTTTGATATCGACACCATGTTCCATAATTTCCTGAATGGTATCTTTGGCATCTTCTCGCGGTGGATCATATAACGGCAGAATCCCCAGAAACAGCCAGCGTCCGGTTTCGTCAGTACGGCTTACACCCAGAGCACGATAACCTTTGACGGCAAATTCATTGACTACTTTATCAGCCCGATCCCGCAAAACCTGCTCTGGATTACACAAATCCAGCACAACCTGGGGAGCGCCTTTACTGACTTTAAAGTGTGAGCCATCTGCAGACTGAATTTGTGCTTCAGTGCGTTTTGTAATTGGATCAAAAGGAATAAAATTTTCTTGGCTGTAGTCTGCCAGTTGTCTTTCATCGCTGATTTTCCCAAGGATGGCATTGTCAATAGCATCCGGGGTCTGTGTTTCCGACGCTAATGCCGCCATCAGGATTATGCTGTGGCTATCAGCGCCGTTAAATACGGCTGGATCACCCAGGGTCAGTTTATTTTGGGTGAGTGTGCCAGTTTTGTCTGAACACAATATATCAATTCCTGCAAGTTCCTCAATGGATTCCAGACGGGAAACAATCGCTTTTAACTTGGCCAGACTGACTGCGCCCACGGCCATGGTGACAGAAAGCACAGCGGGCATGGCAACAGGGATAGAAGCTACGGTCAGAATCAGTGCAAACTGAATCAGTTCCATGATAGGTAATTGGCGCTGTAATCCAACCAGAATTAATACGGTCACCAGGGCCAGGCTCATGAAGATCAAATAATCGCCAATGTTCAGAACCGCTTTTTGAAAGTGAGAGACGGTTTTGGCGGAACTTACCAGTTTGGCGGTTTTGCCAAAATAAGTATGGCTACCGGTAGCGGTGACAATACCCAGCATTTCACCCTGTTTGGCGATAGAACTGGAATAAATAAGATCGCCAACTCGTTTATCGACAGGTAATGATTCACCGGTTAACGCCGACTGGTCTATGCTCAGATAGTCACCCTTGATCAAGGCAATATCCGCCGGCACTACATCGCCCAAACGAATACGCACAATATCTCCGGGTACCAGTTGTCTGGCGTCGATCTCATGCCATTCGCCATCACGACACACCTGAGATTTTAACGCCAGTTGTTTTTTTAATTGCTCAATGGCATTACCGGCCTGATATTCCTGCCAGAAACCAACGACTGCATTAAATACCAGTAGCACCAGAATAATGATGAGATCTTCGGTGTGATGCACAAGGGCGGATAATACCGCAGCAACTTCGATCATCCAGGCAATCGGGCCCCAGAAATAGGATAGAAATTTTAACAGCGGGTTAGTGCGTTTTTCCTGAATGGTATTGGAACCATAAAATTCAAGTCTGGCCTGGGCTTGTTGCTGGGAAAGACCGTTTAAATCACTTTGCAGGTATTGTAATAGCGCTTCCGCCTCCAGAGAGCGAACTTTGTCACTATCCAGCAGAGGCGGAAATTGAGGTGTTTTCTTTTTCATGGTATTAGATTCAACCTTAAGTTTGAATTGCATTTAGGAAATTCTACCTACGGTGTCACAGCTTGTTCCAATCTATCACAGAGGGAGCACAGAGAATATATAATCTCTGTGCTTCTTACCGTTATTTTGAGTGCAGGGTAAACTTTATTAACATTAACCTTGTGGATGAACAATTTTATTTTTTAAGTTTGATAGCGATTTTTTCAGTTTCAGCCATTCTCCTTTGAACCCTCCGCTACCTATCGCCTGTTTAAGGGCATCAATGCCATCGTAAAGTATGGTGTAGTCATCCTTGGTTCCATAGCCTAATGTCTCGGCAATCTTGATATCCTGCTCAGCTTTATTGACCAGTTTTTCAATTTTGTTTTTAGTTTCCTGTTTTGACAGATCAGCCGTGTGTTCAATCTGGAAAGCCCTAGTCAACTTTTCATCAGCATGAATTATTGATAACGGTGTGATTTCTTCCTGGATAACGTAGGTATTCAAGACATCAATGAGTACTTGTCTGGCTTCATCCATTTTACCGGCGTCAACAAGCGGAGCGACTTGGTCAATTGTTGCCGGATAAGTGGCAAGAGGTAAATAAACTGTCGTAATTCTTACTTCATCGACCAGTCTGTCGATAATCGGTCTGGCTGCCTGATAATGACCATCATCAATTAAATCTTCCAAGTCATTTTCCAGTTGTTTTATGGTTTTCAAGTCATGTATACCTTCAATAAACTGGACTCTGATATCAATAGGTACGAGATTTAATGCCGGATCGCGAGCAAGCAATAAATGCAGATTACCTGATGCCACCTGCAATGCGGCCACAGCTTGTTTCGGTTGGTTGTTATCAAGCGCTTTCAATGCGGTTTCTGTGGCTTTAAAAGCATCAGCGGCTTCTTTAACGATTTGCTTGCGATGTCCGGTTTCCTTTTTCTGAATATTGGAATCAATATGCTTGGTCAGGGTATGTTTTGAACTTATCGCCAAAACCTGCGGGGCAAATGTTGCCAGTGATAACGATACAGCCAATGGAATGGCAGCTACTTGAAAGGTTTTTTTCAGTTTTAAATTTTTAATTTTCATTGTTTTTTCCTTTAATAATTAGGATATTTGTGTTGGCACATTAATCTTTATCGAATGCAAATATATGAACCTTGTGGTGTAAGTTATAAATATCTTCTGTACCCGGAACCCGAAATTCCAGATTTCCCCAGAAACTTCCAGATTCTGTTTGTAAACCGGTAAACGCATTTTTTTTTAATGGCACTAATATGGTATCGCCAGGATCCAGCACCAGTGGTTTGTCACCATATTCGCGAACATTGGTAATAAACTGTAAATCATTAGTGTTGAGTTGATAAATCAATTCAGTGCGGTCAATCTCCATAGGTAAATTTCCCGGATTAAACAACCCTAAAAGCAACGCATTACGTGATTTATCAAAATGTTCAAAACGAACAACCGGAATGGCTTGGACTACACCGATAAATTTATCCTGGTTTTCGATAAATTGAGCCGTTCCCCAGCCTATAGCAAACGCGGCTAGTATTGAACATAAGCTAATAATGAAATACTTTCTGTTCATTTCATTTCTACCTGATATACATTTCTATAATAAGCAGAAATCAAGCCAATTATTAACTTATTGTTTTTAAATTAAATAAAATAGTTATTACAATAAAATACGGCCAATCTGACCTATTGGAAAAGCAGATGGCGGCCATTATGGCCGTTTGTGGGATAATCAGCAGTTATTGAGTTTTCGACGCAGGGTACGTTCTCCTATTCCCAGCGCTTTTGCAGCTTCGACACGATTACCACCGCTGTTTGCCAGTGCGGCGTGAATCAAGATATGCTCAGCTTCCGCCAATGTAGAGTCTTTCGGTATCATTATGCCAAGATTCGATTTTTTTACAGCGGCTCCCGACGGCAACAAAGTCTTTATCCACTGAGCATCTATTTTTTTTATTTCAGCGGGTAAACGCACTGCCAGACGGGTCATCATATTGCGTAACTCTCTGACGTTGCCAGGCCATTCATAAGTCATTAATAGCGCAAGACTGTCTTCGATCAGAAGCGGCCAAGGTGGGCTACGCTGTAAATCCTGTAACGAACGTTGTAAAAAATATTGCGCCAACATGGAAATATCGTCAGGCCGTAAACGTAAAGGGGGAATCTGAACAGTAAGAATATTTAGCCGAAACCATAAATCCTGTCTGAACAGTCCTGATGCGACATCTTTTTCCAAATTGCGGTGGGTTGCAGCAATAATGCGAACATTGATGGAGATAGTGCGTTCACTGCCTATCCGTTTAATCCGTCCATCCTCTAAAACACGCAACAAACGAACCTGAAATACTAACGGCATTTCACCAATTTCATCGAGAAATAAAGTGCCTCCATGGGCTTGTTCAAAATGTCCCTTACGTATTTTTTGTGCACCGGTAAATGCGCCTTTTTCATGTCCGAATAATTCGTCTTCCAATAATGATTCGGGAATAGCGCCACAATTCAGCGCCACGAACGGGCCTTCGGCAACCGGACTGAGTTCATGCACTGCCCGGGCAATCAGTTCTTTTCCTGTACCTGATTCACCCTGAATCAAAACAGTTTGCAGGCTGGCGGCAATCTGTGGCAGGTCAGCCAGAGCCTGCTTCATGGAAGGATCCTGGTACAACAGATAAGGGTTTACTTGTGATTCAATTTCCCCGGATGGTGGCAGATCACTGATTAACCTTTGTGCTAATTCAAAAGGATCGACCGGTTTCTGAAAATAATGCTTAACTCCCAGTTTGATTGATTCCACGGCATTTTCCACACTGCCATATCCGGTAATCAGATAAAAATTACCATTAGGTACTTGACTAAGATAGCTTGAAATCAATTGTAATCCCTGGCCATCTTTTAGTTGCAAGTCTGACAAAACAACAGCAGGCCGGAAACCGGATAAAGCCTGCTCCGCTTCATTGATACTGCCGGCACTGCGCACAGTTGCCCCCAATCCACGTAAAGATCGACTGAGGCTGCGAATAATGGCCGGATCATCATCTACCAGTAGCACAGTAATACCATTTAGTGACGGTAAATTTTTTTTATTCATTATTAAGAGGTAGATGGATAACAAAACGGGCGCCGGATGGTGTCCGGTTTTCAGCATGAATACTACCGTTATGAGCTTCTATAGTTTTTTTAACAATCGCCAGACCTAAACCATGTCCTTCAGAGCGAGTCGTGAAAAAAGGTTTGAATATTTTTGTTAATAAGCGTTTATCAATACCTGAGCCATCATCTTCTATTATAATTTCCAATTGTACATGGTGACGCTGCACTTTAAGCCAGACATGACCGTTTCTAGGTGTATGATTAATGGCATTAATCAATAAATTAAGCAATGCGTTATTCAAATCTTCCTGAATCCCGACTATTTCAGGGATATGATTATGCATCTGCATTGACAGAGTAATATGCTGCTGATTAAATAAGGACTCGCATTTTCGCACCAAGTTATTCACCAGTTTCACCATATCAACAGGTTTCAAATCGTCGCTCAGGGGCTTTGTCAGCGTCAAAAAATCAGTTAATTTCTGTTTCAGACGAAGCAGATCATGATCGAGTTCATCAACAATCTGTGCGGTCTCAACTGGTGTTATCAGCAGATTCTTAATATTGGCTCGAATACTGGCCAATGGATTTCTCAAATCATGAACCAGGCTGGCTGATAATTTCCCCATTGCTGCCTGGTGATAAATTTTTTGCAGACGAGCTTCCATTTTTTGTGTTGAAATTCCCGTATAAACAGCAATGGCTATGGCCAGTAGAATACTTAAAAGACCCATAACACTAAAACCAATAATGCTGTGAATAACTGCTTGCAGGGTCTCATTAATTTGTCCTACCAGGCCGACACGATCAAAGGCGACATCAATTTGTACCGGTTTGTTATTATCAACAGTTGAATCAAAGTAGATATGAAAAAAAGGCAAGGTTTTCTGGTGTAATTGCAGGGCTAATTGCTGATGGCTCGCAGCCGCTTCAAAATCAGTTGCCAATGGTTCTAGTTCAACATCGACCAATTGCCGCCCGGAAGTTAATCGCACACCGTAACCTTGTTGCCGGTCACGTATAGATATTTGTCTTAAATGCGGCAATGCCTGATACAAATGTCCTACTTTTTGACTCAGCAAAAAAGGCTTATTATTGCCTCTATTGGCATAATGCTCTTCATGCAATTGTTTAATAAAAGGACTGACTATTTTCACAATATTGCTGGTGACCAGCTCTGTTTGCGCCTGTCGAGCGGTAAAATAAAGCCAGGCGCTACCACAACCGATAATCAATACATATAACAGCAACAACAAAGCATAAGGTAAAAAATAGGCTCGCAGTAACGGCTTGGGGGATTGAAAGGTGCTTTCAGTCATTGCTGATTTTATGTTCAATTGATTTAAAGTCATCACCTGAATGAGTTCGAACCATTCCCTTATTTAACATCACTGCACCCACAAAAATCAGAATAACTCCCGATAGCTGAAAAAAGCGATGGGTTGTAGTAGATGAAAAAAGCCGGGTTAAATAGCCAAAGCTGAATAAGGCCGGGAGCGTTCCTAAACCAAACAGGGTGAGAATTTTTGCACCCACTAATGGATCACTACTGCCGGCTGCCATTACATACATAGCTTGAAGAGGGCCACAGCCTAATAAAAAACCAGAGAAAAACCCGATAAAAAAAGGACTGTGCGAACGTTTGTTTTGTCTGATCACAAAATGAGCAATACTTTCAGGCTGCTTGATCTGAAAATATTTCAAAACGGCAAATACATCCAGCATATTTAACCCGAATAAAATCAAAAAAGCACCGGCCATTATATTGGTGACGCCCTGTATAAAAGGGGTAATGCTGATGATTGATCCAAGCAGCCCGAATAATGCGCCAAACATAGCATACGATAAGGTTTTTCCAAAACCATACATAAAATGAGACAGCCATGATGAACGCTTTTTTTCCGCATCTCTGGCCGTATAGCTGATGACAAAACTGCCGCACATGCCAATGCAATGCAACCCTGTAATTAAACCGACAACCACGATCATGCTATCGCCAAGATGCGAATTTAAATCCGGCAAGGCAAACTGGTGGGATAGTTTTCGCGTTCCGATCATCACAATGACTAAAGCGATTACGGCTATTAGAGTGAGTATGAATTTGAGCCATAGTGCCTTTTCTTTTGGTTTGGAAGTTGCTATTGGATAACCACTGGCCTCAATGGATTTTTGAATATCCTTAAGGTTTATTTTATCGGCATCAAAACTGATTTCGACCGTTCCCGTTGGATAATTGGCAATGACTTTTTTTACACCATCCATCTGCACAACAGCTGTTTCTATAATTGCTTCACACCCTCCGCATTGCATACCCGTCACATTAAGTGTTACCTGCTTCATACTTTGCCCCTTGATGTTAGCGTTAGCTTCTATTTTAGAGTACAGTGGACAAAGTTTCATTGTCCAAATATCTAATTTTTTTCAGGAAATCTGTAGGGTATTGACCTATCAGTTTGTCTGCAACTGGAAATTATCTTCAATATTTACAAATATATTTTTAATAAACATTATAAATCAATATATTACAGAAAATTAAACGACAAAAGTAAGCCGTTATCTTTTATACGCTGGTTTATTGCTACTGGGATTCGGATAGTTTATTATGCCACTGCATTTAGGGTTATGGGTAATACTGACTAATACTATATATCGTAAATAAAAAGAAAGTTTATGGGTAAAATCATTCACAGAACCTGTCCTTTATGCGGCAAAAATAATCTCCACAAACTTCATAATAGTTATTCTAAAAACCAGTGGAAAATAAAAAATTGTTCTAAATGTAAATTTGTATATTTAGAAAATACCCCGGTTTATGAATCATTAAGCAATGAATTTGCATGGGAAAAAACGTCTAAAGCTGAAAAAATAGAAAGAAGAAATAGAGAACCTTTTAAACAATTAGTCAGTAACTATTTAAAGGTTATTAGGAAAAAATATCTAAAAAGAGATAAACTACCTAAGTTGATAAATGAATATTTTGATGCCGGTAATGTGTTAGATCTAGGTTGTTCATCTGGCGGCATATTAAATAGACTGGATAGCAGATATGTGCCTTTTGGTATCGAGATTTCTGAATATTTAGCCGAGAAAGGAAACAAGACGATTCGTTCTAAAGGAGGCTATATCCTGCATAATGATGCTATTTCTGGACTAAGTGAATTTGATGAGGCCTTTTTTGAAGGCATCATTATGAGCGCTTTTTTAGAACATGAGATTAAGCCGGTTGATCTACTCAAAGAATGTTTCAGAGCTTTGAAGGTTAATGGCAAGGTCATTATAAAAGTCCCTAATTTCGGATGTATTAATAGAGTAATAAGAGGCTCAAGGTGGTGTGGCTTCAGGTATCCCGATCATGTTAACTATTTCACACCAAAAACACTGCGACATATCTGTGAAGATGTGGGATTTACAGTACATAAGTTTGACTTTTTTGATAAACATCCTTTTAACGATAATATGTGGATGGTATTATTAAAAGATCGAATGTAACGACTCAGCTTATATAGACATTTAATATCAGTCGCTGACTCCAGAAGACGTGGTGAATACCTCACTGTCATCTACACTTCTTCCGCAAGCAACTGATATTGAATATTTTTCATTCAATGAACTACGCAGAGTAGTGATGACGATCAACAACCTGTATCTTTATAAGCATAATCCTCATTGTTCTTTGCAAGTTTTATAAAGCTGTAAGAAAAGTCAACATCCGGATCATTATCTATATCTTCCCTGGTCATGACATGCCAATATCTGAAATCAATTTTTGGAAAATAGGTATCACCTGTGAACTCTTTATTGATTTCAGTTAAATATAAACAATCTGCATAAGGCAGTATGGCTTCATATAAACTTGAACCGCCAATCACAAACACTTCATCACAATCTTCACAACTATCAATTGCGGATTTTATGTCATGGAAAACTCGGCAGCCATCCTGTTGATAAGATAAATTGCGACTAATAATAATATTGCAACGTCCTGGCAAAGGCTTTCCAATAGCTTCAAAAGTTTTTCTACCCATGATAATAGGTGAACTCATAGTGATTTCTTTGAATTTTTTTAAATCTGCAGATAAATGCCAGGGCATTTTATTGTTTAGCCCGATAACCCGGTTGCTGGCCATCGCTACAATAAGTGATATTTTCATGTTTTCTATTTAAGATACGTTCATTGAGTTTCCAGAATGTACATCATACTATGAAAAATATCCTGCTTGTTTTTACCGGCGGCACTATCGGTTCCACAAGTGAAAATGGCGCCATTAATACTTCCGACAAAGCACGTTATCAGCTACTGGATTTATTTCAGCAACATTATCCTGACAGCCAATCTATTTGCTTTAAAACGATACAACCATTGCATATTCTAAGTGAGAATTTGCAACCTGTGATTTGGGAAAAACTGATTGCTGTCATCGAAGCTGAAAACCCTTCTGAGTTTGACGGTATTATCGTTACTCATGGCACCGATACATTGGCTTTCAGTGCCGCTGCTTTGGGTTTGTATTTCAATCATCTCAATAGTCCTATGCTGCTGGTTTCCAGCAATTATCCGCTAAGTCATCCTGAAGCGAATGGTCTACAACATTTTATCTGCGCAGTGGAATACATCAAACAGCAAAAACCGGCCGGTGTCTTTGTCCCTTATAAAAACCCCAAACAAACTCAACAGGTGCATATTGCCACCCGGCTAGCTTCTTCACTACAATTAAGCAGTGATTTTATCAGTGTGCAATCACAATGCTATATGAAGTTTGAGCAAGGCCAGTTTATACAAATACAAGACTTTGATTTGTCTTACTGTGTAACAGTCATTTTAAAAGCTAACTTTTCCAAAAAAATATTGTTACTGAGACCTTATCCCGGACTGGATTATTCATCTGTCAATCTGCATAAGGTCGATGCTGTTTTACACGATTGTTATCATTCCGGTACAGCCTGCGCTACAGATGAATCGGGAGAACAATATTCACTATCCGTATTTATAAAATATTGCCGACAACATAAAATACCTGTATATATGGCGCCGGCTGCTAAACACTCTGATGTTTACGACAGCACACGGGAATTGCTAGAACAGGGCGCGGAAATGATCTGGAATATGTCGCTGGAATCGGCCTATGTCAAACTGTTGCTGGCCTATGGTAATTTTACCGATCAACAGCAAATTAGTTCATTTTTGCAACAGGATATTGCTCTGGAACATATTTAAAATGTGTCCTCATTGTTAAGTGTGAATAAATTCTCTCCTGCTTTCTACTCCACTGTACTTTGTTATACCGCAAAGGTAGCTAACAACGGGGCATGATCGGATAGTCGATTCCAAGGGGCATGAGTAAGGCGCTCACAAACCAATGGCTGTAACCCACGATAATAAATCCGATCCATTTTTAATATGGGCAACCAGGCCGGAAAAGTTCTGGCATAACGATTATGCAGAGTCAGATAGGCTTCTTTCAGTTGTAGATGTTGATAAAATCGTTTTTCGGCCTGAGTGGTCCAGTCATTAAAATCACCCGCTACAATTAGCGGTGCATCAGACGGCACATGTTCATCAATCCGTTGACACAAGGTTTCAAACTGACGGCGACGCTCCAAGCCAATCAAACCTAAATGAATACAGATGATATGCAAATCACGAATAGATCTGGATAGTTTAATCACGCCATGCAACAAGCTTCGGCTGGCCCAGGAAAACGGTGAAACATTAATATTTTCACAACGTTGCAAGGCATATTTACTAAGTATGGCATTACCGTGATGGCCAACGCTATAAACAGCATTTCTGGCATATTCGAAATGCGGCCATATATCCTGAGCCAGAAACTCTGAATGTGAACATTCAGGCCAGTTGTTATGGTTCTGCTCGTGTTCCTTATGTTCGCCCTGCATTTCCTGTAAAAACAAGATGTCTGCATCCGCTTCACGCAGCGCCTCTCGAATCTTATACAAAATAAAATGGCGGTTATCAGCGCTAAAACCTTTATGGAGGTTATAAGTCAGTATGCGTAACTGATTTTCCTGCATGGAATCTTATACTCCTGTTTCGTCTTTTATCCCCATAATATAGCAGATAATTACTTTATTTGGAGTGAATTAATAAGGTCTTTTACGAATATGTAAGTGATACAGTAATGGCGATAACACTACCTCCAGGATAAAAAACAGAGCGATACTAACCATTCCATCCAACATGGTTATTCCAAGCTGTTCATGTAAAACTAAAACTGGCAGTAAAGACTCAGGAATAACATCAATGATTCTAAAGCGGCTGCTTTCGGTGTATCCCAGACGACGTTTGATAAAGCTGGCGCTTAAATCTCCGCTCATGACCAACAACCCAAATAATGCGCCATTGCGTATTGATATCCCGAATAGTGGCGCTAACAGGCTTGTGGTAAAAACAGATGTCACTATTCCGCGCCAGGTTTTGCTGTAACCAAACAATGGATGTTTGTCATAAAATTTTATACCAAAATCGACTGGCCAGGAAAAACGCACTCTAAAAACTTTGCAGGCCAATATCGGTACACCGTTGGCGATGGACAATAACAACAGCACGGTAACAATACATTTCCAGCATAGCGACAGGCCATCCATAATATTTATCCGAGTAAACTGTCAAACTGAAATCGGCGCCCTGATATGCTCATGAGCCTGGTAGCCTACAATCTCAAAATCATCATAACAGTAATCAAAAATTGATTGCGGCCGGCGTTTAATTTTCAATTCTGGCAATGGATAAGGTTTGCGTGTTAATTGTCTGTTGGCCTGTTCCAGATGATTGAGATAACAATGCACATCCCCACCGGTCCAAATAAAATCACCAACCCCCAAATTCGCCTGTTGAGCCATCATATGCGTCAATAATGCATAACTGGCTATATTGAACGGCAAACCCAAAAACGTGTCACAGCTACGCTGATAGAGCTGACAAGACAGCTTTCCATCGGCAACATAGAATTGAAATAGTGTATGACAGGCTGCCAGCGCCATTTTACCGTTTTCCACATTCTCTTGCGGACTAACCGATTCATCCGGTAAATCAGCAACATTCCATGCCGACACAATCATGCGTCTGCTATTCGGCGATTCTTTCAATTGCTTGAGGATAGCGGCAATCTGATCAATGTGCTGGCCATCAGCTGTCGGCCAGGAACGCCATTGATATCCATAGACAGGACCCAGGCTTCCTTGGGTATCAGCCCATTTGTCCCAAATACTCACACCGTTGTCGTTAAGATAAGCAATATTGGTATCGCCGCTTAAAAACCACAATAGTTCGTGAATGATGGATTTTAAATGCACTTTTTTGGTGGTGACCAGTGGAAAACCCTCCTGGAGATTAAAGCGCATCTGGTGACCGAATATCGACAAGGTGCCGCTGCCGGTTCTGTCGCCTTTCATGTAACCTTCTTTAAGAATTTTATCCAGTAATTCGAGATACTGTTGCATGGTTTGTTTGTGAATGAAAGTAACTGTGTTTGCTTTAAGTGATTGCCAGAAAAGAATATACCAGATGACAAATCATTCCTGTACATTTCTAACTGTTTTCCTATCGCTGAAATGGGATAAAAAAACAAGTCAGCTTCGGGAATTATTTAATAACGGTTTCATAAGTAAAAAACCTTTCGACAAACAGTCGTTATTGTCGAAAGGATTCAATAGGAATAGTTTGAAAATGAATACTGATAAGCAATTATTATCCAAAATACTCTGCTTACACATCCAGGTTAGTCACATCCAGTGCGTTCTTAACAATAAAATCACGACGCGGTTCCACTACATCACCCATTAGCGTAGTAAAGATTTCATCGGCAGCGACAACGTCTTCAATCGTGACTTGTAACATTCTGCGACTGTTGGCATCCAGCGTGGTTTCCCACAACTGCTCTGGATTCATCTCCCCCAGTCCTTTGTAACGCTGTATATGCTGACCTTTTTTCACTTCCCGCATCATCCATTCAAAAGCCTGTTTAAAACTACTGACTGGCTGCTGCCTTTCTCCCATGCGCATAAATGATTCATCGGTAAACATACCGACAGTATCTTCTGCATACTTAGCAATTTTTTGGTAATCCACACCATTGAAAAAAGTACTCTGTAATACAAATGTTTTAGTGATACCGTGCAGCCTTTTCCTGACAGTCACATCAAAATCATCTGCACTAATGTAATTCAGTTCCATTGAAAACAGGGCTTTATGCTCCCCTGCCTGCAAACGTTGCTCCAGTTGTTTAAACCAGAGCCTGAGCTTTTCTTCATCCTGTTTAATATTACCTGTTAATGGCGACATAAAGGTCATCTGTTCCAGAAACAAATCATCATAGCGTCTGCTCAAACGGTTAATGACATCCATAACGCTGCTATATTCAGTGGCCAGTTTTTCCAGTCCAGTTCCCTGGATAGCAGGAGTTGATGCAGCCGTTTGCAATTGCGCCTTATCCAGGGCTAATTGAATGAGGTACTGATTAAGCTGGGCATCGTCTTTTACATAATGCTCCTGCTTACCTTTTTTGATTTTGTATAACGGCGGTTGAGCGATATAAATATAACCTCTTTCCACCAGTTCCGGCATTTGCCGGTAAAAAAAGGTCAACAACAAGGTACGGATGTGTGAACCATCCACATCTGCATCCGTCATGATAATGATGCGATGATAACGCAACTTTTCAACATTGTATTCCTCCTTGCCAATGCCGCAGCCCAAAGCAGTAATCAGGGTACCGACTTCATCGGAGGAAATCATTTTGTCGAAACGGGCTTTTTCTACATTGAGAATTTTTCCTTTCAGAGGAAGAATAGCTTGTGTGCGTCTGTCCCTGCCTTGTTTGGCAGACCCCCCCGCTGAGTCCCCTT
>CAYNIU010000038.1:0-19185 GCA_964397365.1 uncultured Methylomarinum sp.
AGACGGGGGGTGTGGTGGATTTATCTGATCCTGTACGCCAACAGAAATTACTCCGCCTGGTGTCTGTCAAAGACATTTGGGGAATTGGCTCAAGAACTGCCCGTCAATTAAACCAGTCAGGGATTGAATCCGCCTGGGATTTAGCCTGTCAACCGGTCAAATATATCCAGAGCCGTTTTAATGTGGTGGTAGCCAGGACAGTGATGGAGTTGAATGGCATCCCTTGTGTGGGGTTAGAGGAAATCGCACCGGACAAGCAACACATCGTTTGCTCTCGCAGTTTCAGCAGGCGATTAACGCAATACCACGAACTTTGCGCTGCATTGTCTGAATTTTGTTGCCGTGCCGCAGAAAAACTCAGAAATCAATGTTCGATGACTAGATGCGTGACGGTTTTTATCCGCACCAATCCATTTAATCCTCAAGACCCCCAATACCAGCGTATCGCCAGTACTAGAATTCAGCCAGCTACCCAGGATACGCGCATCATCATTGCCAAAGCCAATGCTCTGCTCAAAGAAATTTACCGGTCTGGCTACAGGTATCATAAATGTGGTGTTGAATTAAGCCAGATACAACCGGAATTCCATTTTGTACAGGGTGACTTGTTCAGTGACACTGAAAGCTATCAGCCCTGTGATAATCGCGGTTTAATGCAGGTGATTGACCAGATCAACCACCGCTTTCAGAACGGGGTGACATTGGCCAGTACACAATTGACTCGGAACTGGAAACCCAGATCTGACAGGCTTTCCAGACGGTATACAACAGACTGGAATGAACTGGTGCGTGTGAAGTGCATATAACGCGATGATCGCTTATGTCTAAAGCCATATGGCTGTTTTTATTGCCCTGTCTCGCCTATGCCCAATGCCCGGCAGGACTTACGTCGGCAACTGATCGCTATGGCAATGTAATCTGTTCAGATTCGGGTGACCTACGCCAAATTATCGGCTCGTTAAACGCGTGTCCCACAGGCTTTATATCGGCACAGGATAATACAGGGAATCCGGTCTGTACGGATGGTGTGATTGATGCCTATGATTTATCTGACGGCTGCCCTGCGCCGCTGGTGCCGCACTGGGATAAAAGCGGTCGCGATACCTGCGAAAATGACCGGGGCCAGCCTGTCATTGAATTGATTCAATAACAGGCTTTCATTTGTTACTTGAAGACACAGGCTTTAGCCGGTAGAGTGGTGCTTTGATTTGACTGTGTGTTTTTTGTAGGGGCCATTCATGAATGCCCCCTACCGATATAAACCATCTGCATACCATCCGTTATTATGTATAGTCCCAAGCCTCTTAACATCATCATTTCCGATCACATCAAATGGTTCGCCAAATCGCTGGAACCGGCCATTGAAAAACTCAGCCAGGCGTTAGAGCAAAAAGATTCGGTCTATTTGAAAAAACAGAACACAAAGACTGTCACCGAAAGCCTGAAACAGATCAGGCGCTTGTTACGGCAATTGGTGGATTGGGTCAACACGGTGATGCAGCAGGTGCTGGATAATCCCGATGTTGAGGAAACCACCGTTTACCGTCACAGCGGTCAATTGGAAAATATTATCGATTCGTTGATTATGTTGTATCAGGAAGCGATTGAACAAGCCGATTATGCGTTCAACGAACAGTTTGATTTGCTAAAAGATGGACTTGAAAAAATACTGCAACAAATTCTGACATGGATGGAAGATATTTATAATACGGTGGAACGGCCTGATATTTGCTATCTTCCGCGACCAGGCGACATTAAAAGAGGCAGTGCCGAAGTCACGTTTGACTTATACATTGATATGCCGTATGAATTTGAGTATCTGGCCGATGATCTGCATGATTCCATTGCGCCGCATGATTCCAGTCCACCGAAAAAACAATCTCCCAGTCTGTTCGGATCGATTGTCAATATTATGTTAGGTGTTGCCATTTATAATGGCTTGTTTGGCGATGATGAAGACTAAGTGATACCCTCAAGCCGATTTTTACTGCGTGCAACAACTCATTTGAACCCAACCGGCGCATGATTCGAAACAGCCCATGGCCTTTTTTACAAAATACTGTTTCTTTGCAATTCAAAAAAGGCCAGCATTATATCCTCGAGTCTTGGACGGCAGGCTTTCGCTGCTGGTTACAGGATAACAAGAACGGTACATTACGGCGTGTTTGCTTGCCTTACCCTTTGCTGGCAAAGGATGGTGCGGTCAATACAAAATTATTGGCGGGGCTGAGTCTGGCGAATAATCTTGAATTCCAGCCTGCCCCAAAAGGGGTTTTCTTTAGCCTGACCGTTAAGGAAAGTGAAGCGCATCAAGTGATGCAAGCATCACTGTTGGCCTTAATTGCAGAGATTCCCAAACCGGTTCGAACGGTTGCTGGGCAATGTCGCACATTACAGTATTTTGCGCTGGAAGCCATGCGCCATGTGTCGGGGTTTGAGCAATTTTTGCAGCAGGAGCTTCAGCATGTGGGGCTGGCGTATGTGTTTTCGGTTTGGCAGCTGGCCAGGATGGCGCAGTTGCCGTATGTGATGCGGCTGATGGTGTATCAGCGCATGATGTCAGAGTCCAGACGGTCTGTGCTGGAATCCTTGTTTGAGTTACCGGTGTCTAAATCTCTGCTGAAAAACCTCTACAAACTGCCGCCGGACGGCATAACCTGCGACAATCTCTGGCATTTATATGATTTATTCGAGCACCCCGCACACGCCAAGGCCATTGCTCTGTGCCCGGAATTGTCGCAGGCCGCTTTAGGCGAGCTGGCCAACGTGCCCGACTGGATGGTTTCGCCGGGGCTGTTTCAGGTGCTGAGCACAGTATTGGATGATGATCAGCCGCTGGTGTCGGTCATTCCGCCTGCGATTTTGAATGCCCCCGGCCGCATTCGGTCAGGTATCAAGCAATCCTTTTCCAGCGTTAAAACCCTGATGCAACTGGAAAACCGGATTTATCACTGGGCCGATAAACTGTACGATAATGTGGTGTTTCCTGAGCCGCCATTTGAGGCGACCTTCGAGCTGACACCTCTCCGTGATGGCCTGGCATTACGCCGGGAGGGCCGGAAAATGCATAACTGTGTCGCAGGCTATGCCCAACAGATTGTTGAAGGCCGCTGTTATTTTTATCATTGGCACGGTGAACACCCAGCAACCGTTCAACTGAATCGGGATCGTGAGGGACATTGGTCGTTACAGGCGTATTTAGGCTATGCCAATCACACCCTGCCCGAGACCGAAAAAATCCGGATCGTCAAAGCCCTGGCCAATGCCTTCGCACCACATGGGCTGTTTATCATGCGCTGTACAATTGCCGGAACCCGCTATTATCATTATCCTGAACTGGAGCCTGACTTTAACAACGGCGACCGCCTGCATCTGCAGGCCGAACCCGATAATGAACATGATCATCGAGCGGTTGAGGTGTTGACCGGAACAGGACAAAAACTGGGCTATCTGCCAAGACACCAGAATGCCCGGGTTGCCGCCTGGTTAAAACGTGGCTTGCCGGTTCAGGCAACCTTGCTTAACGATCACCAGAATGGCTGGTTGTTGTATGTTTATGTGGCGTCCGAGGCAGAAAATATCGTAGTCCCTATCGTGATGCCAAGATTACAAGCGGAGAAATAACGATGATGGAAATGACAATGGCAAAACAGTTTGCTCAATCCTGGGAACAGGCTTGGAACGCTCATGATATTGACCGGATCATGCCGCACTATGCCGACACCATTGTGCTGGTTTCACCGATTGCAGCCAAATTGCTGGGTCAAGCTGAAGTCAAAGGGGCGGAAGCGGTCAGACGTTATTTTATCAAAGGACTTGATGCCTACCCTGATCTGACATTCAAGGTTTTGGAGGTGTTTACTGGTGAACAAAGCCTGGTGCTGTATTATGTGAATCAAAACGGGACGAAAGCCGGTGAATTTATGCAATTTGATACGGCTGGAAAAGTTGAAAAAATGCTGGCGCATTACAGCCCGTCTTAGAAGGACGTCAGATTATGGATAATGCTACTTTGACAGCAGGAAATTGATGTATTTTTGTTAAACTCCAATGCAGAAGACGGCTCAAACTTATCAGCATGTTGTCGAATAGTCATTAACATGGTCTACAGCGAACTCAATTTGATCGTTTTATTCCTTTTCCGCTGCACAAGAAAAACGGTATTATTTATTTAGCGGGGCAATTTTTCTGTGATATTATCCGAAATAACCGGAATGAAATTTCCGTGATCCGACGTATGTCTGCATGGCACACAGAAACAAGATAAGTGGGGTCTATTGTATTTATAGATAATGAGGACTTCTGCCACCCAGAAAAGTGACAGAAGCTCTGAATATGGAGCTGGTGATGGGACTCGAACCCGCGACCGGCTGATTACAAATCAGCTGCTCTACCAACTGAGCTACACCAGCTGAAGAAGTTGCTTATTATAAAGAAATGTTCTCTTTTGGCAACTGTTTTTTTATTTTGCAGTTCTTTTTTTCGTGGAGCGTTGTTTGTTTTGATTTGGCCTTTTATTATTTATGGCGGTATATTTGGTTTTAAATTTTTGACCTTTAAACGATTTTTTGTTTTCCGGCGCGCCGGAGTTTTTAGGTTGATAAGCGGGGATTAAATGTTGCTTACCGTTGCCGATCAGGTTGGCGCGTCCCATGTTTTTTAAGGCATCGCGTAGCAATGGCCAGTTTTTCGGGTCGTGGTAACGTAAAAAAGCTTTATGTAAACGACGTTGCTTAATGCCTTTGGGTATGGGTATATCGGCAGCGCTACGACTGATCTTGTGTAAGGTATCCTTGCCGGAATGGTACATGGCAGTGGCAATCGACATAGGAGAGGGCAGGAAAGCCTGTACTTGGTCGGCTCTAAAACCATTGCGTTTTAGCCACAAAGCAAGATTAAGCATGTCCCGATCTTCAGTGCCTGGGTGGGCGGCAATAAAGTAAGGAATCAGATATTGTTCTTTTCCTGCTTGTTTCGAGTATTTGTCGAACATTTGTTTAAAACGGTCATAAGTCCCCATGCCGGGCTTCATCATTTTTGACAGCGGCCCGTGTTCAGTATGTTCGGGGGCGATTTTCAGATAACCGCCTACGTGATGGGTAACCAGTTCTTTAACGTATTCCGGTGATTCCACAGCCAGGTCGTAACGCAACCCGGAAGCAATAAAGATTTTTTTGATCCCCGGTAGCTTTCTGGCGCGGCGGTACAGTCTGATCAGGTGGCTATGATCAGTATTCAGGTTTTGACAAATACCGGGATAAACACATGACAATTTGCGGCATGAGGCCTCGATTTTAGGGTCTTTGCAAGCAAGGCGGTACATGTTGGCGGTTGGGCCGCCTAGATCCGAAATATGACCGGTAAAATTGGGTGATGTGTCTCTGATCGCTTCGACTTCCCGGATGATTGAATCTTCAGATCGGCTTTGAATAATGCGTCCTTCATGTTCAGTGATTGAGCAGAAGGTGCACCCGCCAAAACATCCTCTCATGATGTTGACCGAATGCTGGATCATTTCAAAGGCGGGAATATTGGCATTGCCGTATTGTGAATGAGGAAGACGTGAATAGGACAGGTCAAAAACACCATCCATTTCTTTAGTAGTGAGCGGAATCGGCGGCGGGTTAACCCAAATTTGTCTTGAACCGTGTCGTTGAATCAGGGGGCGCGCATTGCCTGGATTGGTTTCGCCATGCATCACGCGAGAAGCATGGGCATATAAAACCGGATCGTCCTTGATCGTATCGTAATCAGGAAGACGGATAACAGTTTGCGCGCGTTGTTTATTGGGAATGTGTCTTTGAAACTGAATCACATTTTCCTGGCCTGGGGCAGTTGCTTGTTTATCTGCACAGGCGGGTTGTTCCTGATAAGGATTTTGTGGCGGCATGACGACGCCAGGTTTGTCGATATCGCTAGAATCTTTTTCAATCCAGCCGGACGGGATTTGTTTAACAAAATGTACAGTGCCACGAATACCTTTCAGGTCTGTAATAGCCTCGCCATTGGCTAAACGATGAGCGATTTCAACAATTTGTCGTTCAGCGTTGCCGTATACCAGTAAATCAGCTTTGGAATCCATTAGAATGGACTTGCGTACTTTATCTGACCAGTAATCGTAATGGGCGATGCGTCTTAGACTGGCTTCTATGCCGCCAATGATGATGGGAACATTTTTATAAGCTTCGCGGCAGCGATGCGAATAGGCGTTGACAGCCCGGTCAGGTCGCTTTCCGCCTTCGCCATTCGCCGTATAAGCATCGTTTGAGCGAATTTTGCGATCGGAAGTATAGCGGTTAACCATAGAGTCCATATTACCGCCGGTGACGCCGAAAAATAGATTAGGGCGACCCAGTTTTCTGAAATCGTCTACAGTGTGCCAGTCAGGTTGCGAAATAATACCGACCCTGAAACCTTGCGCCTCCAAAACCCGACCAATAACGGCCATGCCAAAGCTAGGGTGATCAACATAAGCGTCGCCTGTGACTAGAATAATATCGCAGGCATCCCAGCCCAGTTGTTCCATTTCATTCAAGCTCATCGGTAATTCCGGAGCAATGCCGAAGCGTTGCGCCCAGTACTTTTTGTAGCTGAAAATATTTGCTGCAGATTGATTCACTTTTTGATAACCCGGTTTAATCCTGTGTTGTTGTTACGTTTTATATCCTGAATAAAGGTTGAAAATTCCAGTTGATACTGTTGTTCCAGTCGCTTTGCCTTGAGTTGCAGTTCCTTCATTGTGGGTTTAGGTATTCCCTCTCCGAAAGCAAAACCGATGATGTTGCCGCGTTTACGCACCGGTAAAAAAAGAAGGCGCCATTCAAATACCCGGCCCATATTCCAGGCTACTTGCTTGAATAGGTCTTTATCTGTACCCCACAGATTGATGGCTAGTAGACCATCATCTGTTAATAATGTTCTACAGGCATCAAAAAAACGTTCGCTACTGACTTCGGGAGCCATACCTTCATGATCGAAGGCGTCAACCATAATCAGATCATGTCGATCCGAATATTGGAGACTTTGCCGATTAACATGGTTTGCACCGCAGCCAATTTTGACTTTTAACCGAGGGTCTAGCGGCAAACCAAAATGGCTGCGGGCGACTTTCAGAACACTGCGTCGAAATTCCACGACATTGATTTTACATTGTGGGAATTGATGTAATAGGTATTTAGTAATGGTGCCGCCGCCTAATCCGATCATTAAGATGTCTTGGGGCGATTCGTTGAACAATAGTAATCCCATCATTGCTCGGGCATACAGAGAATGCAACTGGTTGGGATCGGCCAGCAGCATCGTGCTCTGGCGAGAGGCTGAACCGAAATGTAACGCTCTGACGCCGTTACTGTCGATGATTTCTATGACCCCTTCATCATCATGGTTTTGATATACGAGCTGGCCGTTTTGTTTATACATAGGAACGCAAATCTGTTTTAAACTGTTATTATTTTCCCTGAATTTCACAAAATTGTCTTGAAAAATAAAACGCTTAGTCATAGTCAGGTTTTGCAATTGGCGTTCCCCATGATTCTTTCCAATATCTCCACACCCTTGTTGGGTCTGGTAGATACTGCAGTGATGGGACATCTGGATTCTTCACGGTTTTTAGCTGCAGTAGCTTTGGGAGGTTTGATTTTTAGCTTTATTTACTGGGGATTCGGTTTTTTACGCATGGGTACAACCGGTTTAACTGCTCAAGCTTTTGGTGAAAACAATGCCGGTGAAATTAAAGCTATACTGCTCAGGGCGCTACTTCTGGCCGGGATGATTTCCGGACTCCTCTTGTTGCTCAAATATCCCTTGTCCACATTGTCTTTTAGCTTGTTGCAAGGCGGGGAGGGGGTTGAAAGGATGGCGATCCATTATTTTGACATCCGTATCTGGAGTGCACCGGCGACATTAAGCCTGTATGTGATGATGGGCTGGTTTTTGGGCATGCAGAATGTCAGGTCGCCGCTGTTTGTGGTACTAGTGACTAATATAAGCAATATAGGTTTAGATGTACTGTTAGTGTATTACTGGAAAATGGGCGTTGGCGGAGTTGCACTGGCTTCAGTTATAGCGGAATACCTGGGTCTGTTGTCAGCTTTACTGATATTAAGAAGACATTTACTTAAACTAGCTGCCTATCTGCATTGGACGCAAATGCTTAATTACCACAAATTACGGGCAATGCTGGCAATTAACAGTAATATTTTCATTCGAACCTGGTGTCTTATTTTTGCCTTTGCTTTTTTTACTGCGCAAGGTGCGCGGTTGGGTGAAGTGATTTTGGCAGCCAATGCTGTGTTATTAAATTTTCAGACCTTTATGGCCTATGCACTGGACGGCTTTGCACATGCAGCCGAAGCGCTGGTCGGCCGAGCCGTGGGTGAAAAAAATCTGCAATTATTCCACAGCAGTGTCAAAACGGCTGCTTTATGGTCTTTTGTCGTTGCCTGCTGTTTTTCCGCTTTTTATGTCTTGTTCGGACAACAAGTAATTGATTTGTTAACCGGGCTAGATAGCGTTCGTGAAGTTGCCTATTGTTATTTACCCTGGATAATCGCAATGCCGATGGTGTCTTTTGTCTGTTATTTATTTGACGGCGTATTTATTGGCGCCATGTTATCCCGGCAAATGCGCGATTCAATGTTGTTTTCTTTGTTTGTCTGTTTTTTGCCAACCTGGTATTTCAGTCAGCACTTGGCTAATCACGGGTTGTGGCTGGCTATGACAGTTTTTATGATAGCCCGTGGGCTATCAATGAGCTGGATCTACAGGAGAGCCGTCTTCAAAGGGTATATTTGCTACTCTTGAAATTTTTTATTCTTCAGTTTGAACACCGCAAATCACCGGTGAAAAAAAGTGGTGTGAGGAACTGAATAGCATTTTTTTTCGCGTCTGGGCGCAGACACTTCGTGCGGTTATGAGCACACTAAGTATTTACACTAAAGATTTTGGCAATAAACCACCTTAACCTCGATTTTACAAACTGAATGGCATGAATTTCAGACAGGGTTGACGGATCAGGATCATTTCTAATGTCACATAGAGTGTTAGGCCCTATGTCTATTTTTATTCACATCGCGTAAAATTAGCCAATTCAGAATTCCATAATCGATGGGGGACAATTATGAAACAGATTTTATTGTTAGCATTGTTAATCAGCGCTGCAGTGTCTTTTGCTGATGATGCAAAAAATGAATGGCATAACACCATTTTAACAGATGAAACCATTAAACAGGTTCAGCAGGCTCAGTTTAACTACAAGAAGTGTGTGGCGACAGAAATGCAGAAACAAAGTTATGCCAAAATAGAAAGCCGCAGTGCAACAGGTGCGATTATTAAACAATGTGAAGATGTTTTGGCTGGTATGCGTAAGGTGTATACCGATGCCGGTGTGCCGGAAGTTATTGCTGATCGCCATTTAAAGAAAATGCGTATTCAGATGACTCGTCGCTTATTGAAAGAATTAATGTATCAGGAAGCTGCGCGTGCAGCAGGACATTAAATATATTGAGAACAGGAAAGAAGATATTTCCTGACTCACTTTTTTATTAGTCAGCTTTGATTGAGGCCGGACTGGTTCTAGAAGTTGTTCCGGTCAATGTACAATTTAACCGGACTGAACCCCAAGTAACAAACAAAATGAAAAATACTTATACCATTGATTTATCATTACAACCGACCACCTTTGATTTATGGCATGTATGTCTGGCGGGGACTGTGCTGGTTTTAGCGCTTACTTTAATTGCTGTTTTATTGACTGCGTTGATCGGTCTTTCCAGATGCAGAAAGAAATCGCGAGAAACAATACAACCGACTGCCGTTGCGGCAGAGCCGGAAGTGAAAATAGTGGAAAAAATTGTTGAGGTCGAAAAAATTGTCGAGGCGCCGGCTCCCGAGCCTGTTGTATTGAAAGAAGCAACACCTGATGCCGCGTTGCAATTATTAAGTATGTTGCAAAAAGAAGCGCGTTTCATCGATTTTATTAAAGAAGATGTCAGCGCTTATAGCGATGCCGATATTGGTATAGCAGCGCGTGTGGTTCATGAAGGCTGCAATAAAGTCATCAATGAACACTTTAAACTGGACACTATTCGTTATGAACAGGAAGGTTCAAAAATTACGCTAAAAAAAGGTTTTGATGCGTCTTCTATTCGCCTGACTGGCAATATTGTCGGTGAAGCACCCTTTACCGGTACACTGGTGCACAAAGGTTGGCAAGTGACGGAGCTAAATTTGCCGAAATTAACAGAAGGTCATAATGCCAATATTATTGCGGCGGCAGAGGTAGAGCTATGAGTGGATTAATGAATGGACTGTTTGGGCATGTTAATAAAGATAATAACGATGAAAAGGAGCAAGATATCTCCACTACCCAGGATGCTGATGTAGTAGTAAATGACCAAAATGACACTACTGATCAGGACTCTGGAGTAGTAGAAAACACTCAGGAAACTCAGGATACCGATACGGCAGAGTTTGATCAGGATGTTTCTAGCGGTCAGGATTCAGCGGTAACGAAATCTGACTCAGAAAATTTAGCAGAAGATGTGGCCGTACAATCTGAATGGGAGGGGGTGCGTTATTCGGTCGGCATTGATCTTGGTACCACGCATTGTGTGATGTCTTGCGTCGATTTGATAGCAACAGAAGATGAGGTGGTTCAAGAAGTGGTGGACATTCCTCAGCTGACTGAACTGGGTGAGGTGGAAGACAAAAAACAATTGCCGTCATTTTTATATTTGCCACATGAAGCGGAAATCGCAGAAGGTTCTACCGCTTTGCCGTGGACGGCAAAGTCCGATCAACTGGTAGGTGAAATTGCCCGTAATATGGGGGGGAAAACGCCTATCAGGTTGGTGGCGAGCGCCAAAAGCTGGTTATGTCATGCCGGAGTAGATTGCAAAGAGCCGATATTACCAGCCGATGCACCGGAAGAAATCGACCGTGTTTCGCCATTTCTGGCAACTCAGGCTTATTTGCAGCATATGCGTGATGCCTGGCAGCACAAATATCCGCATGCACCTCTGGAAGATCAGGATGTGACTATCACAGTTCCGGCATCATTTGATCCGGCTGCTCGTGATTTGACAGCAGAAGCAGCGCGTTCGGTCGGTTTGGAGCGAGCTATTTTGCTGGAAGAGCCGCAATCGGCATTGTACAGTTGGATTGAAAATAGCGAAGGCGATTGGCGTAATCACGTTAACGTTGGAGATGTCATTCTGGTTATTGATGTAGGCGGCGGTACTACTGACTTATCGTTGATTGCTGTGACTGAGCAGGAGGGGAATCTGGAATTAAACCGTGTTGCCGTTGGTGATCATATCTTGTTAGGTGGTGATAATATGGATTTGGCGCTGGCCTATACCGTTAAAGCCAAATTGGAAAAAGACAGTGGGAAACGCTTGGAGGCCTGGCAGGTACAAGCACTTACCCATGCTTGCAGGGATGCTAAAGAGAAATTGTTTAATCATCCGGAAAGTGACAATATTCCTTTGGTTGTTGCGAGTAGGGGCTCTTCTTTAATCGGTGGCACCTTAAGGACAGAATTGACCCGCGAAGAACTGAATCGCATTTTGGTGGAAGGTTTTCTGCCGGAAATAGAGGTTTCCGAAAGACCGGTATCAAGAACTCGCGTCGGCTTAAGAACCGCGGGGCTACCTTATGCACAGGATGCCGGAATTACCCGTCATTTAGCGGCTTTCCTGGCTAAACAGTTAGCGGCAACAGAAGACCTGAAGGATATTGAGCTACCTGAGAATGCCAGTTTTCTACATCCAACTGCAGTCTTGTTTAACGGTGGCGTGTTAAAAGCCGATGTGCTGGCTGAACGCTTGATGAAGGTATTGAATTCATGGTTACAAGCTGAGCAGGCGCCGGAAGCCCGATTGCTGGAAGGCGCTGATCTGGATTTGGCAGTAGCGCGTGGCGCTGCGTATTATGGCTATGTTCGTAAGGGTCATGGAGTTCGTATCAAAGGCGGTACAGCGGCATCTTATTATGTGGGTGTGGAAAGCGCCATGCCAGCAGTGCCGGGTATGCCGCCGGAAATTGAAGCCTTATGTATTGCACCATTCGGTATGGAAGAAGGCACTGAAGAAGAATTACCTGATGACGAATTTGGTCTGGTGATTGGTGAGCCGGTACGCTTCCGTTTTTTTGCTTCCAATAGTCGCCGTGATGATCAGGTGGGAACCCGTCTTGATTACTGGACTGATGAAGAACTGGAAGAGCTGGATGAAATTGAAATTACCTTACCTGAAGAGGAACACCGGGCAGGGGAAGTGGTACCGGTGCATTTGTCTGCTGCAGTGACTGAAGTTGGTACTTTGGAATTACACGCGGTTTCTCAGCAGGATCATCATCGCTGGAAAATCGAGTTTGATGTTCGGGCTGGAGAAGAATAGGGTTTAGAAGAAAGAACAGGGCGCTTGATATTTGAAGAAATGGAAGGACAATGTTGGCGCCCTTTATTTCAATCTTTGATCTTTTTCATGTAGTGCCTCAAGTTTCTGCTTGATCTTGATTTCCAGTCCTCTCTCTACCGGAAAATAATACTGCCTGTCCTTTAATGGTTCGGGCATGTAAGTTTCACCTGCCGCATAGGCATCCTGTTCATTATGCGCATAACGATAGTTTTTGCCGTGTCCCAACTCTTTCATGAGTTTGGTTGGTGCATTTTTTAGGTGGACGGGGACATCCAGCGAGCCACTGGCTTTGGCATCAGCCAGGGCGGCTTTATAAGCGCCATAAACAGCATTGCTTTTGGGAGCACAGGCTAGATAGGCAACGGCCTGTGCTAGTGCCAGTTCACCTTCCGGGCTACCTAGTCGTTCGTAAGCGCTGCAGGCATCCAGAGCAACCTGTAATCCCCGTGGGTCGGCGTTACCGATGTCTTCGGATGCCATGCGTACAATCCGGCGGGCTATGTATAAAGGGTCGCAGCCACCATCGATCATGCGACAGAACCAGTATAGGGCGGCATCGGGATTAGTACCGCGTACTGATTTGTGTAGGGCGGAAATCTGATCGTAAAACATGTCGCCGCGTTTGTCGAAGCGATTTAATTGCCCCTGTAAAACTTCATCCAGAATGGTCAGGCTAATCGTTTCTTTACCGTTTTTGGTTTCACTGAGATCAGCGCATATTTGCAGAATATTAAGGCAACGGCGGGCGTCGCCGTCGGCGGCCTTAGCGATCAAGTCAAGAATTTCATCACTGACTTGCAGATTCTTCTGACCCAGGCCCCGTTCACAATCGTGCATTGCATTTTTCAGCATGTTTCGTAGCGCTGTAAATTCAAGACCTCTGAGTACATAAACCCGTAAGCGGGAAAGCAAGGCGTTGTTAAGTTCAAATGATGGATTTTCTGTAGTCGCGCCAAACAGCATAATCGAACCGTCTTCAATCGGCGCCAGCAAAGAATCCTGCTGACTTTTGGAAAAACGGTGAATTTCATCGATGAACAGAATAGTGTCAATGCCGCGTGTGATTTTCAAGTTTTTGGCATCGTTAACCGCCGCTCTGATTTCCTTGACCCCAGCCAGGACTGCTGATAATTCAATTAGCTGCGAACTGGAAGTTTGAGCAATGATTTTGGCCAGTGTAGTTTTACCCACCCCCGGCGGTCCCCAGAAAATCAGCGAGTGCAGGTTGCCGTTTTCAATAGATACTCTTAAAGACTTTCCCGGACCCAGTAAATGCTCCTGACCGATGAAGTCATCAATTTTGCTTGGACGCATGCGTGAAGCGAGTGGTGCAAATTCATCGGTATGATCGGAAAACAGGTCGTTCATTTAAAATGTGGGAAAGATTGAAGGGATATATTGTAACTTAAAATGAGCTGGATATTTATCCCTACATTGATTCAATGACTTACAGTCCGGGAAGGTTGGTTCCCCGGACTTATCTGATATAACTTGCCTTGAATTATTGGGAAGCTATTTAATCAAAGTAAATATTTTAGAAAAAATTATCGTTTTTCTATAAAATTGACATCAATTTAATCAATTCCCAAGCTAATTTTATGGATTTAAAATTTCTCGATTTTGAACAACCCATTGCCGAGTTGGAAGCAAAAATAGAAGAACTTCGCAAAGTAGAGTTTGATAATGACATCAATATTTCTGATACACTGCAGCAGCTAGAACAGAAATGTCAATCATTGACAGAATCTATTTTTTCAGATTTATCTGATTGGCAGATTTCGCAATTGTCCAGACATCCGGGCAGGCCATATACGCTGGATTATGTCGAACTGATGTTTACTGATTTTCATGAATTGCATGGTGATCGGGCTTATGCGGATGACCCAGCTATTGTTTGTGGTCTGGCGCGTCTGGAAGGCCAGCCGGTTATGGTTATCGGTCATCAGAAAGGTCGTGATACCAAGGAAAAAATTCATCGTAATTTTGGTATGCCGCGTCCCGAAGGTTATCGAAAAGCCTTACGGATAATGAAGATGGCGGAGCGTTTTAAATTACCGATTATTTGTTTGATTGATACTCCGGGCGCATATCCTGGGATCGGCGCTGAGGAGCGCGGACAGAGTGAGGCCATTGCCAGAAATTTGTTTGAGATGTCCAAATTGAGAACACCGATAATCTGTACTGTCATTGGTGAAGGCGGTTCCGGCGGCGCCTTGGCTATTGGTGTAGGTGATCGTTTGATTATGATGGAATACAGTACTTACGCAGTCATTTCACCCGAAGGCTGTGCTTCGATTTTATGGAAAAGTGCCGATAAATCACAATTAGCCGCTGAAGCTATGGGAATTACCTCTGACCGGGTTCGTGCCCAGGGTTTTCTGGATGAGGTTGTAAGAGAGCCTATTGGTGGCGGTCATCGAGATTTTCAAAAGACGGCATTAAATTTACGCGAAACTTTGATTCGTCATATGGATGAGTTAAAAGTGGAAGCCAACGATATGGATCAATTACTGGAGAAACGTTACCAGCGCATTATGAGATATGGTACTTATATTGAAGAGCCGGTTAAATAACGATAATTTAGATACTTAAGATACTTAAGATACTTAAGATACTTAAGATACTTAGGTATTAAATAAATAAAAAAGGCCGACTTTATCGGCCTTTTTTATTTTCCACCTTTCTTATAGTGGAAAGAATATGACAGCGTTGTCTTTCGATCTGATCAAAAAAATATTACCTGAAAAAACTGCAAAAATGTACATCGCATATAGTGGTGGGGTTGACTCTCATGTCTTGCTACATTTATGTGCAGTACACCCTGAATGCAAAGATAAAATAACAGCGGTATACATTCATCATGGTTTATTAGAGGAAGCTGATTATTGGGAAGAGCACTGCCAAAAAACAGCCTGCGAATTGGCTGTGGATTTTTGTTCCTTGCGGGTTGTTGCAAGTCCGCAAAAGGGACAAAGTCCTGAAGAAGCAGCGCGAGACGCTCGTTATGAAGTCTTAAAGAATTTGCTTGCTGAAAACGATGTGCTGTTGCTGGCGCAGCATCGTGAAGATCAGTTGGAAACGCTGCTGCTGCAGTTATTCCGGGGCGCAGGTGTGAAAGGACTTGCGGCGATGCCTGTAAAGGCGGCGTTTGGTCGTGGGTTAATGCTGAGGCCGTTATTACATTGCGCTAAAAAAAATATTGTTCAATATGCACAACAGAATGCCTTGCAATGGGTGGAGGATCCCAGCAACCAGGCGATTGATTATGACAGAAATTATCTGCGAAATAATGTTATTCCGTTGTTAAAAGAGCGTTGGCCAGCAATAGATAAAACTGTTTCGCGCACAGCGAAGCATTGTGCCGGTGCAGATGAGTTATTGCAAAATATGGCTGATGAATTGCTGAGTAAAGTAGCCGACAACAGTGATTGTACGCTCAATCTTGAGCAATTAATGGCGTTAACGGAAAACAAGCGAAATCTTCTGCTTAGGAGGTGGTTTGAACTTAATGGATTAAAACCTCCGAGTGAGTCTTGCTTGCAAACTATTGTTAAGGAAGTGATTGGCGCCAGGGTGGGGGCTGACCCACAAGTTCTGGTGCAAGGGTGTTTGATAAAAAGATATCGGGATAAATTGTATTGTGTTGATACTAATACTCTGATCAAGGAAGATGTTCAGGAATGGCCTGAATCAGTAGCATCTATACAGAGAGCTAATGGTTATAGATTGGATATTGAGGAATCTGTTTCCGGTATTCCTGTACGGCTTTGGAATAAGTCGAAGGTTACTGTAAGGCTTAGATCAGGAGGGGAGTTTATTAAACGGCCGGGGCGGGCGGGGCGTCACAGTTTGAAAAAATTATATCAGGAGGCAGGAATTCCTCCCTGGCAAAGGGAAGTGATGCCGTTAATCTATCTGGATGATCGGCTGGCTGCGGTGGCGGGTTTTTGGGTTGGCGAAGAATTCTTTTCGGAAAAAATCGAACCTTGCTATCAGATTTTGTGGTACAGCGCGGAATAGAATGAAAATCATCACTAAAAATGCTAAAATGTGCAGTTTTTATTTCACCTGTCATTGGCTAAAGGGCGACTAAATATTCTATGACAAAATACATTTTTATCACAGGTGGCGTGGTTTCATCGTTGGGTAAGGGCATTGCCGCATCTTCTTTAGCTGCGATACTCGAAGATCGTGGCTTAAAAGTCACGATGACCAAGCTGGACCCTTATATCAACGTGGATCCCGGCACAATGAGCCCTTTTCAGCATGGTGAGGTTTTTGTAACAGAGGATGGCGCGGAAACTGATCTGGATTTGGGACATTATGAGCGTTTTTTAAAAACGACAATGACCAAAAAGAATAATTTCACCACCGGGCAGGTGTATGAAGAGGTTCTGCGCAAAGAGCGTAAAGGGGAATACTTAGGCGCTACTGTACAGGTGATTCCTCATATCACTGATGAAATTAAACGTCGTGTTTATGCCAGTGCCGAAGGTGTTGATGTAGCCATTATTGAAGTGGGTGGTACAGTCGGAGATATTGAGTCATTGCCTTTTCTGGAAACAATCAGGCAAATCGGCGTTGAGTTGGGACATGATCGGGCGCTGTTTATTCATTTGACCCTGGTGCCTTACATTAGATCGGCAGGTGAAATCAAAACTAAGCCGACCCAGCATTCCGTTAAAGAATTACGCACTATCGGTATTCAACCGGATATTTTGATATGCCGTTCCGAACAACCTATTCCGACTAGTGAACGTCGAAAGATTGCCTTGTTTACCAATGTTGCTGAAAATGCGGTTATTTCTGCAATAGATGCCGACACGATTTATCGCATCCCATTATTACTGAACGAGCAGGGTTTAGATGATATTGTTGTTGATAAACTGCGTCTGGATGTTCCCAGAGCCGATCTGTCTGAATGGGAAAAAGTGGTGGAAGACTTAACCCATCCTGTTGCTGAAGTTAATATCGCTATTGTTGGTAAATATGTTGATCATTCAGATGCTTATAAATCTTTGAATGAGGCGCTGATTCATGCGGGTATTCGCACCCGTTACCAGGTTAATATCCAATATATTGATGCTGAGATTATTGAAGAACATGGCGTCACACAACTGAAAGATCTTGATGCTATTTTAGTACCGGGTGGTTTCGGTGAGCGTGGAGTGGAAGGAAAAATTGCCACGGTGCGCTTTGCCAGAGAAAACAAAATTCCTTATCTGGGCATTTGCCTGGGAATGCAGTCAGCAGTCATCGAGTTTGCGCGTGATGTGGTCGGTTTGGAAGGTGCTCACAGCACCGAATTCTTACCGGATTCACCCCATCCGGTGATTGGCTTGATCACTGAATGGAGAGACGAGGCCGGTCAGGTGGAGGTTCGTGATGAAGAGTCTGATCTGGGTGGAACGATGCGCCTGGGGGCGCAAAAATGCCGTTTAAATCCGGAATCGTTGGCCTTTAGTTTGTATCAGAAGGATGTGATTACTGAGCGGCATCGTCATCGCTATGAATTCAATAACCGCTATATGCAGCAACTTGAACAAGCAGGTATGAAATTTTCCGGTAAATCTATCGATGGTCGCCTGGTCGAAGTTGTAGAAATACCGGAGCACCCCTGGTTTTTAGCGTGCCAGTTCCACCCTGAATTTACCTCGACGCCACGCAAAGGTCATCCGTTATTTTCCGGTTTTGTTGTAGCGGCTGCAAAACATGGCAGATAATTGCTCCTGCATTATCTGCATTTGCCTACATGGATGTAGGTACTTGGCAATAGCAGGACGCGGTAGCCGCAGCACATCCGTGTGCTTCACAGATAATTGCTCCTGCATTATCTGCATTCAGCACATCCGTGTGCTTCAAAAAGAGAGGGTTTAATGAAGGTATGTGATTTCGAAGTCGGGTTGAATAAACCATTTTTTCTGATTGCCGGAACTTGTGTAATTGAAAGTGAACAAATGACGCTGGATGTCGCCGGTACTTTGAAAGAAATTACCGAGCAACTGAATATCCCGTTTGTTTATAAGTCGTCATTCGATAAGGCTAATCGTTCTTCACACAAAAGTTTTCGCGGACCGGGTCTGGAAAAAGGGCTGCAGATTTTAGAAACGGTCAAGCAGCAACTGCAGGTACCGGTTTTGACTGATGTGCATGAAGATACGCCATTGAATGAAGTAGCTGCAGTTGTTGATGTCATGCAGACTCCGGCATTTTTATGCCGGCAGACCAATTTTATTCAGGCAGTCGCCTCACAAGGCAAACCGGTTAATATCAAGAAAGGTCAATTCATGGCGCCGTGGGATATGATACATGTGGCCGATAAGGCCAAAGCTACGGGGAATGAACAGATTATGGTCTGTGAGCGTGGCGTTTCATTTGGCTATAATAATCTGGTTTCGGATATGCGTTCACTGGCGGTTATGCGCGATACTCATTGTCCGGTGGTGTTTGATGCGACCCATTCAGTACAATTACCCGGCGGACAAGGAACTTGTTCGGGCGGTCAACGTGAGCATGTGCCGGTTTTAGCGAGAGCTGCGATGGCAACCGGGATTTCCGGTTTGTTTATGGAAACACACCCAAAACCTGAAGAAGCATTAAGTGATGGTCCCAATTCCTGGCCGTTGCACAGAATGAAAGAATTATTGGAAGTTTTATTAACCATAGACCAGGCTGTGAAAGCAAACAGTCTGATTGAAACAACTTTATAAGGGCAAAGAAATAATGGCTGAAATAGTAAATGTTAAAGCAAGTGAAGTTTTAGATT
>CAYNIU010000039.1:0-19148 GCA_964397365.1 uncultured Methylomarinum sp.
GATACCGCGCATGGACATTCGCAAGGGGTTCTGGATAGAGTGCGCTGGGTTAAAACGCATTATCCACAAGTGCAGGTTATTGGCGGCAACATCGCTACCGCAGCGGCGGCCAGAGCTTTGGTTGAGGCGGGAGCAGATGGTGTTAAGGTGGGGATAGGTCCGGGATCTATCTGTACAACCCGCATTGTCGCCGGTGTGGGCGTTCCTCAGATTACCGCCGTCAGTAATGTTGCTGACGCCTTAAAAGGCAGTGGTGTACCGTTGATTGCCGATGGGGGGGTGCGCTATTCTGGCGATGTGGCGAAGGCATTGGCGGCTGGCGCACACGCCGTCATGTTGGGGAGTCTGTTCGCCGGAACTGAAGAAGCTCCAGGTGAAGTTGAGTTATATCAGGGGCGCTCATACAAGTCTTATCGAGGGATGGGATCATTGGGCGCGATGTCCCAGCAACAGGGATCCAGTGATCGTTATTTCCAGGAAGAGGCCGATAGCGTAGAAAAACTGGTGCCGGAAGGCATTGAAGGCAGGGTGCCCTACAAAGGTAGTCTATTGGCAATTATCCATCAATTACTGGGTGGTATCCGGGCCAGTATGGGTTATACGGGCAATCAAAGTATCGAGAAAATGCATGATAACGCACAATTTGTTCGGGTGACCAGTGCCGGCATGCGGGAAAGTCATGTTCACGATGTCGCCATTACCAAAGAAGCCCCAAATTACCGATTGTCTTAATGAACGGAAGTTTGTAAGAGATCATTTATTTTGAGTGGGGTTCGGGAAAAGCCCTATTTTATTTTTAGCCTTTCGTTTTTATAGAGTTCCGTCGTGAATCAGCAGCAAGCCACTAATATTCATACCCATAAAATTCTTATTCTGGATTTCGGTTCGCAATATACTCAGCTTATTGCTCGCAGGATTCGGGAAATTGGCGTTTATTGCGAAATTTATTCCTGCGAATGCACTGACGAAGAAGTTAAGCAGTTTTTGCCCAATGGCATTATTTTGTCAGGTGGCCCTGAAACGGTAACTAGTGAAGCAACACCGCGTGCGCCGGAGATTGTATTTACACTGGATATTCCAGTGCTGGGTATTTGTTACGGTATGCAGACGATGACAGAGCAAATGGGCGGCAAGGTTGAAGCATCAGATCATCGTGAATTTGGTTACGCGCAAATCAGGGCAAGGGGGCATTCCAGATTATTAAACAATATTGAAGATCATACATCGGCAGAGGGGTATGGTATGCTGGATGTGTGGATGAGTCATGGAGACAGGGTTGTGGATTTGCCGGAAGGTTTTTCACTGATTGCCAGTTCTGACGGCGCTCCTATCGCCGGTATTGGCAATGAAGAAAAGGCCTTCTATGGGTTACAGTTTCACCCGGAAGTGACTCACACCAAGCAGGGTGGACGTATTCTTGAGCGTTTTGTTATTGATATTTGTGTCTGTGAGGCATTGTGGACTTCCAGTAATATCATTGAAGACACTATTCGTTCTGTACGCAAGCAAGTGGGAACAGATCAGGTTATATTGGGGCTTTCAGGCGGCGTTGATTCTTCGGTTGTGGCCGCGCTATTACATCGAGCGATTGGCAAACAATTAACCTGCGTATTCGTCGATACGGGATTGTTGCGGTTACACGAGGGTGATCAGGTGATGGCAACCTTTGCTGAACATATGGGGGTAAAGGTTATTCGCGTGGATGCCGAACAACGCTATCTGGATGCTTTGGAGGGTGTGATTGATCCGGAAACTAAACGGAAAATCATCGGTAATTTGTTCATTGAAATTTTTGATGAAGAAGCAGGTCGGTTAACCGATGCCAAATGGCTGGCGCAGGGGACTATTTATCCTGATGTCATTGAGTCGGCCGGTTCAAAAAGTGGCAAAGCGCATCTGATCAAATCGCATCATAATGTCGGGGGATTGCCCGAAAATATGATGCTAAAGCTGGTTGAACCGTTACGGGAATTATTTAAAGACGAAGTCAGAAAGCTCGGGTTGGAACTGGGGTTGCCGGCTGATATGGTTCATCGACATCCTTTTCCGGGGCCGGGATTGGGTGTCAGAATTTTGGGCGAAGTGAAAAAGGACTATGCTGATTTGTTACGTCAGGCTGATGCTATTTTTATTGAAGAATTATATCAACATGATTTATATGACAAGGTCAGTCAGGCATTTGCGGTATTTTTGCCGGTCAAGTCAGTCGGGGTGATGGGCGATGGGCGACGTTATGACTATGTGATCGCCTTGCGAGCGGTAGAAACGATTGATTTTATGACAGCCCGTTGGGCGCATTTACCTTACGATTTTCTGGATCTGGTTTCCCGGCGGATTATCAATGAGGTTGCCGGGATTTCACGTGTGGCATACGATATTTCCGGTAAGCCGCCGGCGACCATTGAGTGGGAATAGAAAGTTTTGATGAAGTCTGGATGCAACATGCTGTTCGTCTAGCGCAACGTGCTGAGCAGCAAGGGGAGGTGCCGGTGGGGGCGCTTCTTGTGGCCAATGATCAGTGTATTGCAGAAGGTTGGAATGCACCGATAAAGAGCCACGATCCGACGGCTCATGCTGAAATAACGGCAATACGTAGAGCTGGACAGGTTGTTGAAAATTATCGTTTAATTGATACCACCTTGTATGTCACGTTAGAGCCTTGTGTGATGTGTATGGGGGCAATAGTCCATGCACGTATTGAAAGGTTGGTGTTCGGCGCTTATGACCCAAAACGGGGTGCGGTATGTCATGCGCTGAATCTGAGCGATGCTGACTTTTTAAATCATCGGATTGATTGGCGGGGCGGGGTATTGGAGTCTGAATGCGTTGAATTGTTGACCAATTTTTTCAAGGCAAAAAGAAAAAAGTCATAACTACTGAGCCTAAAATGTAACATCTATGTCACATACGCTTCTTCCGCATGCAACAGCTATTGAAAGCTTTTTGTTCAGCGTTTCCCTAAGTAATTACAAAAATTCTATAAAATAAGACTGTTTATATTCAGTGCATTATTAGGCGTATCGGGTTGTTTGTTTTTTAAAGACATGACGTTTTTTTGAATTTGGTCATCTGTCGTTAGCCAGATCAACAAATTATAATAGCTGCGAATATTTTCCACATAGCGTACCGGTTCTTTCCCTCTAGCATAGCCATGTTTGGTTTTTTTATACCATTTTTTCTTGCTCAATAACGGCAGATACTTTTTAACGTCCATCCATTTATCAGGGCTAGCGCCATTTTGTTGGGTCAAAATACGGGCATCTTCCAAATGACCAAATCCAACATTGTAGGATGCCAGTGCAAACCATGTGCGGTCTGGCTCCAGTATTCGAGCAGGTATTTTTTTAAGACGTTGTTTGAAGTATAGGGCGCCGCCATTAATACTCTGTAATGGCGATGTTCGATTTTTAATGCCCAATTGCCTGGCTGTTCCTCGGGTTAACATCATCAGCCCTCTTACACCGGTTGGTGAGGTGGCTTTAGGGTTCCAGTGGGACTCCTGGTAGCCGATTGCTGCAAGCAGACGCCAGTCTAGGTTGTGTTGTTTAGCAGCCGCTTTGAAATATTGTTCGTAGCGTGGCAGTCGGTTTTTAATATGACGGCGAAAGGTACAATTGCCGACATAATTTAAGTTATTAACGTGTCCGTAATGCTTTTCCAGTAGCGATTGTAGCGTATCGTCTTTTTTTATACGCTCAAAAAAACCAACCACTTCGTCGTATAAACTGTTGTCATCCGACAGGGTTAATGCCCAGGCCAGTTGGCGCGGTTTGGTAATATCAAATGCAATATTGAGTTTAGGATAGAAGCTTTGAATAATGGATGCTTGGTGGGAGTCTGCAATGGTGTAATCGATCAGTTCTTCATTAACTAGGTATAGCAGTCCATCGGTATCCAGTTCGGTATTGATATTCCATTCCAGGGTGGGATATTGTTTCTGCAATCTTGTCAGTGTATCAATGTGACTGGTTCCTTTGACGACCTCAATAATGCCCCGGGTTAAATCGCTGACCTGTTTTGGCCGTTTGTGACCTGAACGATAAATAATCTGTTCGGTAATGGTTTGGTAGGGCGGGGCAAAGCGGATTATTTTTTGGCGTTGTTCGGTAACAGTCAGGCCGGCGGCGGCAATGTCTGCTTCGCCGTTGGAAATTTGTTGCAGAATGTTTTCAAAGGTATCGGGGGTAATAAAGTGGACTTTGACGCCAAGGTGCTTGGCAAAGAGATTTATCAGGTCGTATTCGAGTCCGGTGTAGCCATCCGCTCCTTCATAATATGTGGTGGGATCCTCTCGGGTCAGGACGTGTAATACACCTTCGTGTTTGATTTGTTCCAGTCTGGAAAAACCTAGATGCCAGTTTGAATTATTGTCGCACGATGTCAGTAGGAATAAACAAATAAAATTGACAAACTGTTTAACAATAGTTTTTGGCAATGTGTCACCGTAGTTTTTTGTAGGTGTTAATTAACGCATTTGTTGAGCTGTCATGACTCATAATTTCTTCGTCATTTTTAAGTTCGGGAAGAATAGCTTTAGCCAAGACTTTACCTAATTCTACACCCATTTGATCAAAAGAATTTATGTTCCAGATCACACCTTGAACAAAAATTTTGTGTTCATAGAAGGCAATTAATGAGCCTAATGTTTTCGGGGTTAATTTTTTAAACAAGATTGAGTTGGATGGTTTGTTGCCAACAAAAATTTTTGAAGCGACTAATGTGGCGTCTTTATTTTGCTCTTCATCCAGGTCTTGTCTGACTTCTTCTTCGGTTTTTCCGCGCATTAAAGCCTGGGGTTGGGCTAGAAAGTTGGAAATCAGAATGTCATGGTGTTCAGGCAGATGATAATGACTTTGTGCTGGCGCCAGAAAATCGCAGGGAACCAGTTTGGTGCCCTGATGCATCAGTTGATAAAATGCATGTTGTCCATTAGTGCCAGGCTGTCCCCAGATAATCGGTCCAGTGCTGTAATCAACCTTTTCGCCGGCGAAATTAACGGATTTACCATTACTTTCCATATCACCTTGTTGGAAATAATCACTAAACCGGGATAAAGATTGGTCATAAGGTAATATGGCATGTGAGGCTGCATCAAAGAAGTTGTTATACCATATTCCTAACAGTCCCATGATAACAGGAATGTTTTTATCGTAACGGGTATTACGGAAATGCAGATCAGCTTCATAGGCGCCTTCAAGAAGTTCTTCAAATTTATCCATGCCGATATAAAGCGCTATTGATAAACCAACTGAGGACCATAAAGAATAGCGCCCACCAACCCAACTCCAGAACTGGAACATGTTGTAAGGGTCAATACCAAAATCCACGACATTTTTTCGGTGTGTTGAAATGGCGACAAAATGTTTTTTTATGGCGGACTCACCGGGAGCGGCATCTAAAAACCATGCTTTTGCTGAATGGGCATTGGTCATGGTTTCCTGAGTATTGAAAACTTTTGATGCAATCAAAAACAGTGTGGTTTCCGGATTGAGCTGATGTAATGTGGTCACAATATCGGCTTGATCGACATTGGATACAAAATGGATATTCAGGCCTGGATGGGCATAGGGCTTCAGTGCTGTGGTAACCATTTTCGGGCCTAAATCAGAGCCTCCTATACCAATATTGACAATATCGGTTATTCTTTTTCCGGTATAGCCTTTCCATTCTCCTGAGCGTACACGCTGGGAAAAAATACGCATTTTTTCAAGTTCACGATTGATTTGAGGCATTACGTCCTGATCGCCAACAAAAACAGGTTTGTTGCTTCTGTTTCGTAAAGCAGTATGTAGTACCGCTCGGCGTTCAGTGGTATTGATAATAGCCCCTGTAAACATGGCTTCGGTTTGTTGTTTAAGCCTGGCCTGGGTAGTGAGTGCAAGCAGAAGTGAAATAGTGTCTTCGGTGATCAGGTTCTTGGAATAGTCAAACAGGATGTCGTTAAAAGACAATGAAAATTTATTAAAGCGCTCTTTGTCTGAATTAAAAGCATCTTTCATGGAAAAGTTTGTCGCTATTTTTTTATAGTGTTGTTTGATCGCGTTCCATTCGGCAGAGGTGGTTAATTTAGACATGTTTTTTCTGTTTTGAAAGAAAGGTTGATGGAGAAAGTCATTCATTATGAAGGCAAGAATAGCATAGTCACATTATAAGGAATGTTCCGGTCATGACAAAAAAATTAATCTGGTGCAAAGAACTTAATGTAAAAAACGATGATTACCTTTCTTTGCGTAAGGTGATGTGCTAGAGTTTGCAGTTGTTTAAATTTATTGCTTCTTTATGAGCGGGTAGTGGGCTGTGTAGTTATGGATTTTAATAAGCAGATCATTCATAATTTGACAGTTTTCTGGAATAAAGGGCAATGGCTTTAAAACACCGGCCATGATATGAAAAATCGGCTAAATTAAGAAAAATTATATATACTTAATTACATCAACACTGGAAGGAATTATGAGCAAAAAACAATTATTAAGAAAAGGTTTCCTGGGTCTTCTGGGATTGGTTTTCTCATCAGCTCTATGGGCTCATGGTGGCGCAGCAGGTACAGATACTGATCAATGTAAATTTGAACTGGAAAAAGACCACTGGCTGCATTATACCGCATACCAGCCTAAAGCTTATCCAGCCGAAGAATTCTGCGGAAATCTACCTGACCTGAATACTTTGACGCAATTGGTGTTTGATTATCAGGATATTCGTTATCGTAATAGAGCGGTTGAATTTGAGGTTACAAAGGAGCCAGAAGGCACCCGGGTATTTTTCCAGAAAGCTAAAAAGCATAAATCAGGCACTGTTGTTTTATCGCTGCCAAATGGTCTTCCAGAAAAAGGCAGGTATTTGATTCATATTACCTTGCTGCAAGATAATGGCGAAAGACTGGATGCTCATATGGGCTTTAAGGCTGGTTTTGGTGAGTCTGTCAGTACAGGTAGCTTAGGGTTGTATGCATTGATTCTTTTGGCAATATTGTATGTTTTCTATTTATCAAATGAAGGCTTCAAAGCCAAAGTTGATAAAATTCTGGGTAAGGTTAAAGATGCTTAAACCTTTAAATATAAGGTAAAAAAAATGCAGAAACATCCCCTAAGTACACTTTTGGGAGCTGTTGTACTGTTGATGCCGACTCTGGCATCAGCAGCGGTGGCTTTACCGAAAACAGCGAAAATAGATCCCGGTCCGGTTGAGGCTGTTTGTAATACAAATAACCCTGAATGGCGTAAGGCGCAAAAAATTGAAGGTGTCAGTATTCAGGAATCACTTCGTTGTAGTCCTGATAATCCGTCGCAAATTGCTGCCGAAGTAAAAGGCACTAATAATATTTCAATGGAAACGTTGATGAATACCTTTTACGCAACAGATGCTATTATCAAAAAGAATGATATGGATGGGGATGGTGATCCTGACCTGATTATTATCAAGCTTGAGGTGGCGGAATTGAACGGTCATTCACCGGACTTTGACGGACTGGTGCCTACTTTTGATATCGCCCCTGGCGTTCAACCGGGGATGTGGGTTTTTGCACCTAAATCACGGGGTATGGCAACTAGCAGTTTTGTCGGGACTGATGCTAATCCTTTGCTAAGAGCGCCTTCTCCTGTTATTCGAGTTGAGCAGGGTGACATTGTCTGGATTCAACTGGAAAACAGTCACTATTTTCCACATACCATTCATTTGCATGGTGTTGATCATCCTTGGGTTGATAGTTCAGGCGAAGGTAATGATGGAGTTCCGCAAACCAGTGATAAGTTTGTATTGCCGGGACAAAGCAGAACCTATGAGATTCGCCCCAGACAGCCCGGTACTTTTGTCTATCATTGTCACGTGCAAACGCATGTGCATTTAGCAATGGGACTGGTCGGTATGTTTGTCGTTGAAGAAAATCGCCCCAATAACTGGGTGCAGACTTTCAATGTCGGCGGTGGCCAGGTTAGACACCCGTCCAAAGCAGTTCTGGAAAAATACGATAGCGAATATGATCTGCATTATCATGCGATGGACAAGCAGCTTCATAATGTCATTCAGCAATACAATGATCCGCGGCTGATAGCTAAAAAAATGAACCGTGAATATCGGTTAAATGATTCGACAGAGGATTATTATACTTTGAATGGTCGTTCTTTCCCTTATACTTTAAGGGAGTCGATAATCGTGACAGAGCCGGATAAAAATATTAAGGCCAGGATGTTTAACAGTTCTGGTGAATTATTGGCAATCCATACTCACGGACATAAAGCGACTATTACCCATTATGATGGTGTGGAGCATAATCCTAGTGCGCAGATTATGCGCGATATTTATGATTTGGCTCCAGCCCAACGGAATGACCTGAAAATAAGCACTAAAGATGATGGTCTTCATAGCTATGGACAGGGTATCTGGATTTTTCATGATCACCGCGAGAAAGGTATTTCCACAGATGGAATGGTGCCGGGAGGTAATGTCAGTGCCATTGTGTATAAAAAATATTTGAATGAAGTTGGTTTGCCTATGGGGATTGGAGAAGATGTTTCACCATTGTTTACCAAAGCATTCCAACAACGTAAATTGCCTGTCTGGCAGGATATTGACGCCTGGAATAGTTTAGGCGAAGTTGATGCAAGCAATTATGTGGCGCCACCAGCTGCGGTTCCTGTTGCTGTTGAAGCAGCGCCTACTGCGCTCGGGGCAGATCAAAGCTCTGCAGATAATGGCAGCGGTTCATTTGTAAAATTTATTTTGGGATTGATTTTAGGGATAGCGGCTTATTTATTAGTTGTTAACCGTGAAAAAATCATGGCGCTGATTGCATCATATAAAGGGGGGAATTGATAATGAAACAATTATTATCAATAGCGGTATTGACGTTAGTATTTTCCTCATCCACGGGTTTTGCAAAAGAGTTTACGAATCACACAAGGATGATGAATCATGGCAACGGTCATATGATGGATATGGACGGCGCTATGGTGATGGGGCAGAATACGGATACTTTGCCAGGCGGTTGCGATAGTATTTCAGCGACTAAAGAAATAACAGTTCATGCCGGGCATAAATATGCCGAAAAGTTTCCCGGCAGAATGTTTGCCTTTGATAAGCAAGTCTGGCAATTTGAGCCTTGTACCAAGTTGACCGTGCATTTTATCAATGATGATGAAATCCGTCACCAATGGATGATGCATGGGTTGCCGAAATATCTATATCCTAAAGGGATGTTTCATCTGGAGGTTACTGGGCCGGGTGAAGTTTCTGGCACCTTGATTTTTCCGCCAAATGATAAAACCTATCTGGTTCACTGCGATATTTCACAACATATGGAAAAAGGCATGAAAGCGCAGCTGAAGATTGGTAGTGGTAGTGGTGATTTGCCGAGTATTCCCGGTATAACTGCAAATGTTATTCAGGATGACTATAGTCAAAGTATTCCTGATTTGACGCCAGTTCCCAAACCTGCCGATCAGCAGCAGACGAAAAAGAATGCAACGGGAAATGGCGCGGCTTCCGCATCAGGTGTATCTGGTATAATGGTGATCGGGTTGGCAGTTGGGCTTTTACTGGCGCCAATATTGGCTAAAAAGTTTAAAGGAATGAGCTTTGGAGAGATTGTTGCCTATGTTTTTGAACTTGTTTCTCAGGGAATAGGTTTTGTTATCAGGTTGGTCAGTAACTTGATTAAGAAATACGTGTCCAAGAAAACGATAAAGTTGCCGGAAAAATAATAGTTAAGCATGGAAAAGCCCCTGAAGCTACTGGTTTCAGGGGCTTTTTTGTGGGAAAGCATATGCTGGATGAATCATTTACTCTAACAGGATTGGCCGTTAGCGCTTTTATTTCCTCAACAATTGCTCCTGGGGGATCAGAAGCTGTATTGGCTTATATGGTCAGCAAAAACATGCAACCACTTGGATGGTTAATTGCAGTGGCAACGGTCGGGAATACATTGGGGGCGTTGACAACTTGGGGGTTGGGTGTATTAGTATCTAAAAAATATCCCACAGAACAGGTATTATCTCAACAAAAGCAAAAGTCGGTTAATGTTGTAAGAAAATGGGGTAAGTGGGCCTTGTTATTTTCCTGGTTACCGGTGATTGGTGATGGCTTATGTTTTGCTGGTGGCTGGCTACGATTGTCGCTCTTTTCTTCAGTTATGGCGATTCTTTTAGGTAAAGCCATTCGCTATGCTGTTGTAGCATATGCCTCAATGACTTTTGTATAAGTATTCAATCTTTTTCACACTTTAAAATACCCATATGACGATAGTTACACGGCCTCATTTTCCTCATAGTAATGTCTATGCGCGGCATAACAAAAGAGATTATTTTATTGCAGCTTTTGCTTTTATTGCTGTAGCTCTTTGTTTTGTAATAGATTCCATTGCCGGTATTGAGTTGCAATATGCGTTAGGTGTGGCGGGTTGGGCCTCTTTGCTGTTCTTATTGGCTGGGGAATGTAAATATGTTCGCGCTCAAGTGCTTGTTGCCGTTATTTTTGCAACCGTTGGGGAACATTTTGCTTCCATATTTATGGAAGGGTATACCTATCGGTTGAAAAATGTTCCAGCCTTTGTGCCGCCTGGGCATGGTATTGTATATTTAACCGCTGTTGTATTAGGACGTTCCGGTTTTTTTCAGAAGAATGCCAGACAAATTGCGGTGTTTGTAGTATTAGTCGGCGGGATCTGGTCTATTGTGGCATTGACCGGAATGGTCGCTAGAAAAGATGAAATTGGCGCAATTCTGTTTTGCATCTATTTGTTTTATTTATTCAAAGGCCGTTCTCCAATGGTGTATTTAGGCGCTTTTTTTATTACAACCTGGGTTGAGCTGGTGGGAACATCTGTAGGAACCTGGAATTGGTCGGCGATTGATCCGGCTTCAACATTAACCCAAGGCAATCCACCCAGTGGCGTTGCTGCATGGTATTGTCTGGTGGATGCTGTAGCGTTGGCTGGATCCGGTTATGTGCTTCAAGGTCTGGAAAAATTAAAATATTGGCGACAAATACGGGTGGAGAAAAAGATGGTAAAAGTTTCGATGAAAGAATAATTGAGTATACTGCTTTATCAATCCAAAATTCTTGTTTACATTAAATGCTGAAAGTTAACCTAAGTATCATTCTAATCACCAAAAACGAAGAAAAAAATATTCGCGAATGTCTGGACTCTGTTGCATGGGCGAATGAGATTATCATTGTAGATTCCGGCAGTACAGATAGAACATTAGATATTTGTAGAGAATATACCGACCAGGTTTTTGTGAACAAAAAATGGCGGGGGTTTGGCTATCAAAAAGGCATGGCGCTGGCAAAAGCTACTAAGGAATGGGTGTTGTCAATAGATGCTGATGAACGGGTTTCTCCGGCATTACGAAATGAAATTGAGAAAGTGATGAATACAGGGCGTTATTCCGCCTATTCAATACCCAGACAAGCTTTTTTTTTAGGTAGGGCAATGCGTCATGGCGGCTGGTGGCCTGATTATGTGATAAGGTTGTTTAAACGGGATGGCGGTCGTTTTAGTGATGATATTGTTCATGAGCAGGTTATTGTCGAAGGTTCGGTCATGAAATTGAAGAATCCTTTGATTCATCACAGCTATATTAGTCTCGATCAGTTAATGGGTAAAATGAATAACTACTCATCGGCCGGAGCAAAAAAATTAATTCCTCAAGGGAAAAAAAGTAATTTATTAATAGCCTTGGCAAAAGGTTTTTGGGCTTTTTTCAGAGCCTATATTATTCGGACAGGAATTTTAGATGGTCAGGAAGGTTTAATTGCAGCGATAAGTAAGGGAGAGGAAACGTATTATAAGTATTTAAAACTCCATTATTTGCTCAAAGGTTAAATTGTGTATCATTATTTATCGGATAGAATTGATTTTTCCTCAGTTAATCGTGTATTGGTCATTAAATTGCAGCACTTGGGTGATGTTTTACTGACGACACCGGTATTCTCAATACTAAAAAAGAACTACCCTGGAATTGAGATTGATGCGCTAATTTATGCGGAAACAGCGCAAATGTTAAGTAACAATCCCGCTATTAGTAATATTTATCAAATTGACAGAAAGTGGAAAAAACAGGGGAAGGGAGCGTTAATACGTCAGGAAATAAAGTTATACAATAGCTTAAAGAAACGGAAATATGATCTGATCATAAACTTTACCGACCGTTTCAGAGGTGCTTGGCTAACTCGGCTATTAAAGCCAAAGTTTAGCGTATCACAAAAATATAGCCATAAACGCGGGGCTTGGTGGCGGAAAAGTTTTTCGCATTTGTATTCAGCTCCGGCAACAGAAAGGCACACGGTAGAAGTGCATTTAGATGCTTTAAGACGATTGGGGGTAGTGCTGCTATCTACAGAAAAGAGACTTGGGTTTTATCCTGGAGAGAGTGATTTTGCACATGTAAACAAGCTGATAGAGAAAAACCTGCTGGAGGTTAATGGTTATATTCTGATTCACCCTACATCAAGATGGATGTTTAAAGCATGGAGTCAGAATGGATTTGCAACACTTATTGATAAATTAACGCAAGCAGGTTACAGCGTTGTAATTACCTCGGGTCCCGATGCAGCAGAAATCAAATATGCGGATAAAATCATCCAGAAGTTAAATAAGGATGTTGTAAATTTGTGTGGACAATTAACTTTGAAAGAATTGTCGGTCTTGATACAAAACTCATTGTGTTTTATAGGCTTGGATTCAGTTGCAATGCATCTGGCGGCTGCGATGAATACTCCGTGTGTTGCCTTGTTTGGACCAAGTAATGAGCATCTGTGGCGCCCTTGGCATGTTAACCACATTGTGGTTACAGAAAATTATGTATGCCGTCCCTGTAATATGGATGGTTGTGGCAGCGGTAAAATCAGCGAGTGTCTGCAAGCGATTACTCCTGAAAAGGTAGTTACTGCAGTGCAAGAAATAATCGGTAAATAAGAACGCTTGTTGCAGAATATCTGCTCGACCGGTAGACATTTAGCCAATGTAGGGTATTGATTTCTTAGGATGTGTCAATGCCCTCTTGTTGTACAAGCTTGATAAATCAATGTCTTACACTACTTTTTTGAGGGGGTGTGGTTACGCCACAGATTTTATAAATCTGGATGGATTGCCTTGTCTCCTGATCGCTAAAAATACTGAGTAGTTGCAGTTATGTCTAACTTAAATTCAAATTTTCCAGAACTGGTCATTTAACAACATTATGCATATTAGTTTGATCCGTCAACGCTATAACCCTTATGGAGGGGCAGAGCGTTTTGTCAGTCGTGCATTAGCGGCATTAGAAAGTCAGAATTTGAAGGTCAGTTTGGTTGCCAGAAGTTGGGAACCCATCAATAAAATTGAATTTATTAAATGTGATCCTTTTTATATTGGTCGCTTGTGGCGTGATTGGGGATTCTCCCGTTCTGCATGTCGACAGGTCAATCAACTGCAAGCAGATCTTGTACAAAGTCATGAAAGAATGTCTTGTTGTGATATTTATCGTGCAGGAGATGGCGTTCACAAGGTGTGGTTACAACAGAAATATAAAAAACAACCGGAATGGAAACGTTATTTAATTAATATAAGCCCCTATCATGCTTATGTAAAAGCAATGGAGAAAAGGCTTTTTGAGCAGAAGCGGCTAAAGGCTGTAATTTGTAATTCTCAGATGGTGAAAAATGAGATTGTTGAAAATTTTGTAATTGATGAAAACAAGATTCATGTGATATACAGTGGGGTGGATATTAGCCATTTTCATCCACGTATCAAACAACAAAAAGAAAGTATTAAGCAACAATGGCGATTGCCGTCTAATGCTGTCATATTTTTATTTTTAGGCTCGGGGTTTGAACGAAAAGGCTTATTGCAGGTATTGCAAGCATTTAAAACTTTGCCACAGAACAGTTTTCTCCTTATTGTTGGGTATGATAAGCATGAGCGGAACTATGCTATTGAATCAAGTCGCTTGGAGATAAAATCCAGAGTCAAGTTTCTTGGGTCTCAGAAAGATGTGATTCCCTGTTATGCTGTAGCAGATGCTTTTGTTTTGCCAACACTTTACGATCCATTTCCAAATACCGTGCTGGAAGCTTTAGCCTGCGGATTACCAGTAATAACCAGTACAAAATCTGGCGCCGCTGAAATCATTTCAAGTGCGCAGCAAGGTTTTGTTTGCGATGCTTTTGATGTGAATAAACTAGAGGAATTCATGGGAGTTTTATGTGATAAACAGATAAGGGAAGAAATGGGGCATAAGGCCAGAGTTTTGGCCGAGAACTATAGTATGAAGAAAATGACCCATCATTTAATTACGCTTTACAAAAAAATAATCCAGGAAGTATGAAAATAGTACATACAGAAGCATCAATGGGCTTCGGTGGACAGGAATTAAGAATACTGAATGAAATGAAAGGAATGTCTTTGCGTGGACATGAATTAATTCTGATTTGTCCTGAAGAGTCCGAGATTTATCGTTTAGCGCAACAACGGGGTTTGCACGTTGTTTCTTTACCTGTTGGGAAAAAAAGATGGGTCGGTGTTAAAGCCCTTGTCTCGTGGATCGTTGAACATAAACCGGATGTAATTAACACACATAGTTCGGTTGATTCATGGTTGGTCGGGTTGGCAACATATTTTATGAAAAGTAGGCCAAAAATTGTGCGAACCCGGCATATTTCAGCACCTATATCAAAAAACCTGACTAGCAGGTGGCTGTATACAAAGTTGTGTGATCATATCGTTACCACTGGAGAAAATTTGCGGCAGACCTTAATTAAGGAAAATGGGTTCATGTCTGATCGTATTACATCGGTTCGAACGGGAATTGATTTGGCAAGATTTAAAACAGGCAGTCGAACGCTTGCCAGGCAGCAGCTAGGCTTGGAGCCGGATAATATTTATATTGGAATAGTGGCTACTTTACGAAGCTGGAAAGGACATAGTTATCTCATTGATGCAATTGCTGAACTGTCTTCGAATAAATATCTAAAGTTAGTCGTGGTTGGCGATGGGCCGCAACATCAAAATTTGCAACAACAGGTCGAAAAATTAAACCTTGGGGAACGGGTTATTTTTGCCGGCAGACAAAGTAATATTGAACAATGGATGCAGGCAATGGATGTTTTTTGCTTGCCATCATATGCAAATGAAGGGGTTCCTCAATCATTGATGCAAGCTCAGGCTTGTGGCTTGCCGGCAATAACAACTATGATCGGTAGTATTGAAGAAGCTATTATTCCGAATGAAACGGCATTAATTATCAAGCCTAAAGATACAATCACATTAAAAAATGCGTTAAATGAATTAATTACAGATGTGAAGAAACGCCAGAAAATGGGACATGCAGCCGCTGAAAACGCAGCTGCAAATTTTTCTGAACAAAATATGGTGATTAATATGGAGCGGATTTTTCAACAGTAGATCTGGGTAATGTTGGTTGTGATTGAAGTCGAGACCACCATAAGCCTATAAGCAATATTGCCAGCAAACCATGTTCGTGATGTAACGTAGTGTTAAAGAGGCCATTAATCATAATGACCTCCATTGAACCTACTGCGCCTAACCAAGTTAGACAAGTGATAGCGGTTTCAGTTTTCGCTGGCCTGTGCTTATATAGTAGAAAACAAATATAAAACAGTATTGTAAAAACAGATACCAGACCAATAAAGCCTTGTTCTGCAAGGGTATTGAAAAATAAACTATGGGCATGGGAATAAGGCAAAAAAGTATCTTTTAAATAAGGTTGTTTTTGTAGATGTAGCCAGGACTTGATCTGTTTTTCGTTTACATCACTATAATTTTTTAGTCCTACTCCAAATACAGGATTGTTTTTCCAAGTAAGGATGGCTGTATTCCATATTTTGATGCGAGCCGATAAAACAGAATTGGATGAAACTTGAGATAATGTTTTAGTGACAATAGGCGCCTTGTTTACATAAAGGACGGAAAGCAATAGAGCGGCTAAGACAAATGCCGTGATGATGGGTTTTTTTGATTGCCTGAACCTAATGAAAACAAAGCTAAAAGATACTAGGATGATCGTAAATACCGAAGCGCGACTGTCTGAAATAATGATCGAAGCAAACAGGATTATGGTTGCAGTGGCTGCCAGTATCCGGAGATACCATAATGTACTGGGTACTAATAAATAGGCTAAAGCCACACTGTAAGTAAGAGCCAGGTAAATGGCAGAATGGTTAACGTGTCCGACTGAATGGAGTTCTAAGGTTGTTTTATGGTGATTTAAAAGTTGCCAGTAGCCTTCAGTCAGAGATAGCAGTGTAGAGATAATAATGCTGGTATATAAAAGCGTGAATTCTTTTTCGCTGAATCTGGAATGCTTCAGAGTCAACAGGAATAGCGGTATGAGTGTGGCGCTACGGGCGCCGCTCCATTCTTTGTGATCAATGCCAGAAAAATAAGCACAGACAAAACCAATAAGTATCCAATAAATTATCATAAAATCACTAAGTGTTAATTTTTTAAAATGAAATTGGTTACTTGGGTAAAAAAGAGTTATAACAATAAAAAGAATTAAAAAGATGGTTTTAGGGGCTTCAAATGAAGGTAATGTAAAAATCAGGAGAACAAGAAGAAAAAAAGATAAGGACTGTATGGTATTTGTTTTTATCATGGAACGGTGCGACAGCGATTCTTTATGGTTTTTTAGGGTTCGGGCTATCCCGTCCTCGTATTATCGCTCATTACTTGATTCAGGAATATTAAATTGCAAAAAGAATTGATTTATTTTAAGACACGGGAGCAGCGCAGTGAATACGTGTCCAAAAGGTTTCAGCCGTATTTAAAAAATCGTGTGGTCGATGTTGGTTGCTATCAGGCGCCATTACGAACTTTGTTGACTGATTGTCAGTATACCGGGGTTGATATAGCGGGAAATCCTGATATTCATCTAAACCTGGATAGTAAAGAACCATTACCGTTTCGGGCGAATGAGTTTGATTGTGTTTTGTGTATTGAAGTATTGGAACATTTGGATAATCTGCATTTTGTTTTTGATGAGTTAATTCGGATTTCCAGGCGCTATATCATTGTTTCATTGCCTAATTGCTGGCGTGATGCGCGAAGAAAAATAGAAAAGGGGCGAGGAGATTTTCTACATTATGGTTTACCACTGAGCGAGCCAGAAGATCGCCATAAGTGGTTTTTTAACTGTCAGCAAGCGAAAGATTTTTTAACTTATCAGGGGGGAAAACATAACCTGGATATAGTTGAACTGTTTGTAACCGAGAAACCGAAGTCACTTCTGGTTTCGTCTGTACGCAAACTGATATATCCAGGGCAACGATACGATAACCGATACGCAAATACAGTCTGGGTTGTTTATGAAAAAAAAGAAGCGTGACAAGCAGACTAGCGTCCATATTTATAGTCGGTTATTAGGGTATGTAGTACCGTATCGTGCGCCTTTTTTTATTAGTGTTATTGGGTTTTTGATGTACTCCAGCACTCAACCCATGTTTGCTGCATTGGTGAAGCATATCATTGATACGTTACAAACAGAGAAAAGGGATGAGATGCTGTATTTGCCGCTATTTTTAAGTGGTTTGGTCATTGTAAGAGGGATTGGTGCTTATCTGGGAAATTATTTTCTCGCCAAAGTCTCAAATAGTGTTGTTCATGTTTTAAGGTGTGAAGTTTTTAATCAATATATTCGCTTGCCGACGGCTTATTTTGACAGTAACAACATTGGCTACATGATTTCCAGAATTACGCACAATGTCGGAGAAGTTACAAAAGCGGTCACTGATGCAGTCAGAACGTTTGTAAGGGAAGGGCTGACCGTTGTGGGCTTGTTGGGATATTTGTTTTATAGCCAGTGGCTGCTGACATTATTATTTTTATCCATTGCCCCGGTGATTGCTGTTTTGGTGACATATGTCAGCAAGCGCTTAAAGAAATTGAGCAAGCGTATTCAGAATTCAGTTGGAGATATGACGCATGTTGCGTCAGAACTGGTAGTCGGGCACCGGATTGTTAGAAGTTATGGTGGCGAGGAATATGAGCGTCGCCGCTTTCTTAAAAGCAGCCAGAATAACCGTAATCAGTCATTAAAGTTGGCGACTACGATGGCTATTCATACTCCGTTGTTACAGGTTATTATAGCCATTGCCCTATCAATAATGATGTATTTAGCGCTGTTTTTTATGCAGGATGTGAGTACAGGCGGTTTTGTAGGTTATTTAACCGCGGCTTTTTTATTACCACGGCCAATCCGTCAGTTGAGTGATGCTAATACCGCGATTCAGCGAGGGATAGCAGCGGCTGAATCATTGTTTGAGGTATTAGATGAACCGGCAGAAAAAGATAACGGAGATCATCAAGTTGAAAAAGTGGCAGGTAAGCTTGAGTTTAGAGGGTTGAGTTTCAAGTATGATCAAACCGATACATTGGCGCTAAAAAAGATTAACCTTAAAATTCATTCGGGACAGACTGTTGCGCTGGTTGGGGTATCAGGTGGTGGCAAGAGTACATTGATTAACCTAATTCCACGATTTTATGATTATCAGTGGGGTTCAATTCTGTTGGATGGCGTGGAACTTAAAAAATATCAGCTGCGTAATTTAAGAAACCAGATTGCCCTGGTGACGCAGCATGTCACTTTGTTCAATGATACCGTGGCAAATAATATCGCTTATGGAGCTATGCAAAGCGTTTCCAGAGATCGCATAATAGCGGCGGCGAAAGATGCTTATGCTATGGAGTTTATTGAAAAAATGCCGGAAGGATTGGATACCGAAATTGGTGAAAATGGCGTTAAATTATCCGGTGGGCAGAGGCAACGGCTGGCGCTGGCCAGGGCATTGCTAAAAGATGCGCCGATTTTAATATTGGACGAAGCGACTTCTGCACTGGATACCGAATCAGAGCGCTATATCCAGAAAGCATTAGCCAAAGTGATGCAGCATCGAACCACGTTAGTGGTTGCGCATCGTTTGTCAACAATAGAAAATGCCGATGTTATTCTGGTGATGGATAAAGGGAGGATCATAGAGAAAGGAAGTCATCAAGAGTTGTTGGAAAGAAAAGGCGCTTATGCAAAACTCTATCGGATGCAATTTAAAAGCTCTGAAGCGGCATAAAAAAATAAAAAAAGTTGCTTGCTAAAAAAAATGAAGCCTGTACAATGCGCCGTTCTTTCGAGAGGGTTTTAAGAGATCGAAAGCGCAGGGAG
>CAYNIU010000040.1:0-19054 GCA_964397365.1 uncultured Methylomarinum sp.
ACGTTGCAGGCAAAAGTACTGGTGGCTGCAGATGGCGGACAATCCCGGGTCAGGCTGGCGGTGGGGCTAGGTGTCACCAGTTGGGATTATGAACAACATGCGCTGGTGATCTATGTGGAGACTGACTATCCACAACAGGATATTACCTGGCAACGTTTTGTACCGAGCGGTCCGCAGGCTTTTTTACCTTTAACTGGTCATTATGGTTCTATTGTTTGGTATAACTCGCCTGATGAGGTCAGACGATTAAAATCATTAAATGCTGATGAGTTGATTGCGGAATTGACAACGACTTTTCCGGATTGTCTGGGCAAGATCAATAAAGTATTGGGTATGGCCAGTTTTCCGCTGAAAAGACAACATGCCCAGCACTATGTCAAGCCCGGTGCGGTTTTGGTCGGTGATGCAGCGCATATGATCAACCCACTGGCCGGACAGGGCGTTAATATTGGTTTGCTCGATGCGGCAGCACTGGTCGAAGTGCTAATTGATGCCGATAACAACGGTGAAAACATTGCTGATGTAGCGGTGTTAAAACGTTATGAATCCATGCGTCGCAGTGAGAATCTGAAAATGATGACGGTGATGGATTTATTTTATCGTTTTTTTAGTAATGATGTTTTACCCGTCAAGTTTTTCAGAAATATGGGGTTGGGTTTGGCTGAGCGGATTAAACCGGCCAAAAATAAAATAATGCGGGCCGCTATGGGTCTGGACGGTAAATTACCTAGGTTGGCATGTGCTAAAAAGTTGGATTTATAATGGTTCAGATAAGAGCTGTTGTTGGTGTCGGCTATATAAAGAGTCTTTTTATTGTCGTCACGGTTGGCTCACGGCAGTAGATGTTTGCCGAAGGAGGTAAGCAATAGAAAGTGAGGATGTACGGAAATTACGGCTAGAAAATACTTGTTTAGGAGCGTGTGACAATAATATTCTGGCTATTGATCCAGTGCGCATTTTTCATATCTGAAGGATATAAAAAGCTGGAAAATATTATTTTTTGGGCTAATGTTAATCAGGTATTCGACTTTGGTAGAAGGCTATGGAAAAAAGAATTTATCCTCGTGTAGAGGCTGATTTTCCAGCGGTGATTGCAAATGAAGAGGGTTTGCGTTTCAGTGTGGTAGCCCGGGAGACATCCTGTGAAGGGTTAAGTGTGGAATGCAATACAATCGAAAGAAATCTGGTTACCCCGGGGGGGAGTTTTGTTCGTAACGGCAAGCCTGTGGAATTATATGTCTGGATTGAGTTGCCTGTTGAAACAGGAGGGACAGATAAAATAAAGGTTCGTTGTCATGTGACATTTTCTCGTAGGATCGCCAATGATAAATGTAAAATTGGTATGCGTTATATGGATATGGAACAAAATGCCTACGAGAAGCTGATTCGCTTCATTGAATTATCAATGACGTCAAATAATCATCAGCAGGTTTTTGATTAACAAAAAACAGGCTACTCCCCCAGTAGTTCCAGTAATCTCGTTTCTAATGTGTTTAATGTGGTGGCATCGGTAATGGCTTGTGAATCTTTGTTGCTAATATAAAACATATCTTCCACTCGGCTGCCAATGGTGGTGATTTTAGCGTTATGCAGTTGAATGTCCTGTTCTTTGAATGCCTGTCCGATAATGGATAACAAACCGGCCCGGTCTGTTGTAATCAATTCCAGGATGGTGTGTTTGTGGAGTGGGTCGTCCAGATATGAGATTCGCGTTTTAATGGGGAAATGGCGAGCCTGTCGGGATTGTTTGTGAATATTTTTCTGGGTTTTTAATTGTTTTGATAAAAGATTGTTGCGTAACGATGTGGCAATATGAAGTTCTCTAAACAAGTCGTCAATAGCTTCTCCTGATTGTTCCAGAATCTGGAAACTGTTTAAAACATATTGGTTGCTCGTTGTGATAATTCGTGCATCCAGAATGGTCAAGCCCAGGTGATCGAGAGTAGCAGTGCAAATGGAAAATACCAAGGCTTCGTTTTTGGCATAGATGAAAACCTCAGCGCTGCCACGTTGATTATGTGGGCGTAATAAAACCAGAGGAAAATCTTCGGATTTTGATGCTGCAATGGCTATGGTATGCCAGGCGATTTCATCGGCTGAATAACGTAGGAAATAGTTATCATCATTCAGATGCTGCCAGCATTGATCAATGCTGCTTCTGGATATGCCCAGCCTGTTTAATACCGCCAGTGTTTCTTTTTTGTTGTCCTTAAGTCTTTCAGAGCGGATAACAGGATTTTGCAGACCCCGGTGTAATGCGCTGTGTGTGGCAATATAAAGTTCTTTTAATAATGAATCCTTCCAGGAGTTCCACAATTCCGGGTTGGTAGCGCGAATATCGGCAACGGTTAACAGATAAAGGTAGTTTAAATACTTAATGCTGCCGACATGCAAAGCAAATTCGTGAATGACAGCCGGGTCGCTGATGTCTTTTTTTTGCGCTGTGGTAGACATTAACAGGTGGTTACGAACCAACCAGGTTATCAATTTGGTGTCGGGTTCTGACAAATTATGTTGTTGGCAGAATTCACGGGCAATGCCTTCACCGAGTACGGAATGGTTACCGCCTTTGCCTTTGGCGATGTCATGAAATAAGCCGGCAATGTACAAAACGTCAGGTTTGGGAATCAATAAAAAGATATTGTTGCAAAAAGGGAGTTCATTGTTGTGTTTTTCCAGTGAAAAACGGCGTAAATTACGGATAACAAAAAGGGTGTGTTCATCTACGGTATAAATGTGGAATAAATCATATTGCATACGCGCCACAATATTGGCAAAGCAGGGTAAATAGGCCGCTAAAATGCCATACCGGTTCATTCGTCGTAATTGATGGGTGATGCCTCTTGGTTGACAGAGGATTTCCATAAAAAGCCGGTTGGCTTTTTTATTGTTTCTGAAAGCATCATCAATCAGATGCAGGTTTTTTCGAATTAAGCGTATGGTTGTTGCTCTGATACCTTTTAAAGATGGACTTTGTTGGAGTAATAAAAAGACTTCCAGTAATGCCAGTGAGTTATTTTGAAAAACATCTTTGCTGCTGGCTGCCAGATAGCCGTTGATAACCGAAAAATCTGCAGTGATTGGTGTTGCTTTGCGTTTTTTATGGGTTTTTATAAAGCGCTCATCAAACAATTGCAGGAGCATTTCATTTAATCGTTCAATACCTACGACCGTTTTAAAATAATATTGCATGAATTGTTCAACATCGGCTTGGTGCTTACTGTTCAGAAAGCCAAATTGTTCGGCGAGGTCGCGTTGATAATCAAACAGCAAGCGATCTTCGCAACGTCCGGTTAAGGTATGTAATGCAAATCTAAGACGCCACAATATATCTCTTGCTTTGATCAGATCATCATATTCAGAGGCTGGCATGAATTTGTATTTGATAAGCTCTCTGAGGGTTTGTGAATGATAATGACGTTTAAATACCCAGGAAATAATTTGCAAGTCCCTTAAGCCGCCGGGACCCTCTTTGATATTCGGCTCCAGATTATATGCGGTGTCATGGAATTTACTGTAGCGTTGTTTTTGTTCTTCCATTTTCGCCAGGAAAAAGGCTTCGGAAGGCCAGAGCTGATCACTGGAAATTTCCTGTTTTAAATGCGTGGCTAATTCTTGATTTCCCGCGATAAGTCTCATTTCCATCAGGCTGGTGATAATAGTTTGGTCTTCATTGGATTTTTCAATGCAATCAGCAATGCTGCGAACCGACAAGCCGGGTTTTAATCCTATATCCCAGAGGAAATTACTGAATTTTGACAGGGGTTCGCGAAAATTATCGTCACCGTTGTTATGTAAGAGTATGACAATGTCAATGTCAGAATGTGGAAACAATTCATTGCGACCATAACCGCCAGTAGCAATCAAACTGTGTGTCGATGCATGAGTCTTTAAAAAATGCTGCCAGCCGATGGACAGAATCTCATCAATAAATGCTGATTTTTCAAGCAGTAACTGTTGTGGAGAGCTTTGGGGATTGAATTTCAGCTTGAGCTGTTTGTTTTTGTCGCTAATGGCGTTTTTGAACAAGGATATTGTGTTGTTTTTGCTGAAATAGCCTGAAAATTGATTGTTTTTTGACATGTTTCCGGTCACATTTCTTCCTGGCGTAAAGTCAGAATTTCATAGCCGCTATCAGTAACCAGAATGGTGTGCTCCCATTGAGCTGACAAGCTTCTGTCTTTGGTAACGGCCGTCCAGCCATCTTTTAACACTTTCATGTGACGCTTGCCGATATTGAGCATGGGTTCTATAGTGAATATCATTCCAGACTCAAGCGTCTCGCCTTCGCCGGGTTTGCCAAAATGCATAACATGTGGGTCTTCATGAAAGTTTTTACCTATACCATGACCACAGAATTCTCTGACTACTGAATAGCGGTTTGATTCAGCATGTTTTTGGATGGCGTGTCCGATGTCGCCTAATGTAGCGCCTGGTTTGACTTGTTCAATTCCTAAAAACATTGATTCCCGGGTGACTTTCACCAGTCTTTTGGCGTGTGCAGAAACATTGCCGACACAAAACATTTTACTGGTGTCGCCATGATAGTCATTTTTAATGACGGTGATGTCGATATTGACAATATCACCATTTTTCAGTTTTTTTTCACTAGGAATACCGTGACAGATTTGTTGATTAATCGAGGTGCAAATTGATTTGGGAAAACCGCGGTAATTTAACGGTGCCGGAATGGCATTTTGTTCATTAACGATAAAATCATGACACAATTGATCAAGATAGTTAGTTGTAACGCCTGCGGTGACATAGGGTGCGATCATTTCCAGAACTTCGGCTGCCAGTTTTCCGGCAATCCGCATTTTTTCTATTTCATCGGCCGATTTAATTTGAATGCTCATGAATCTCGTAGGTTAGATGTTTTGGGTAAAATTCCCAGCCCTTCAGAGTTTCCATGTTAAATCTGAGTATGGAAGACTCCGGGCTATATTGCTTAAAGATAACTATATCAAAAATCTGTTTGTCAGGCTCGGTGTTGTTGTGAAAGTGAAATCATGGTATAAAGGCAAGTTCATTTTTTGATTAATACTCACACTTGTCGTCACGGTTGATAGGGTGCCGGTTGATAGATCAAGGATAAACATGAAAAAATTTCTTTCGGGTTTGTTTTTGATTGGATTAGTAAGTCGGTTTTCAGGCGGGGCAGGTGGAGGCGTAACCCGATTCCGGAAATATTTCGGAAAATTTTAGGAGAAAATTAATGGCAGCAGTGTCAATGCGTCAAATGTTAGAAGCCGGTGTTCATTTTGGGCATCAAACTCGTTACTGGAATCCGAAAATGGCTTCTTATCTGTTCGGAGCCCGTAACAAAATTCATATTATCGACTTGGAACAGACTCTCCCAATGTTTAATGATGCTATGAATTATTTGGGACAAATGACCGCAAACAAAGGGAATATCCTGTTTGTCGGTACTAAAAAAGCAGCGCGTAAAGCAGTTGCTGAAGAAGCGAAACGTTGTGGTATGCCGTATGTGAATCATCGTTGGTTAGGGGGTATGCTGACAAATTTTAAGACGATCAAAAAATCCATTAATCGTTTAAAAGAACTGGAAGCAATGAAGGCGGATGGCACCTTGTATCAACGTTTTAACAAGAAAGAAGCGCTGGGAATGGAACGCGAGCTTGAAAAGCTTGAGCGCAGTCTGGGTGGTATAAAAGACATGAAAGGCACCCCTGATGTTGTGTTCGTCCTTGATGTCGGCTATGAAAAAAATGCCATTATGGAGGCTAAAAAACTGGGAATTCCTGTTGTAGCGGTAGTTGATTCCAATAATTCACCTGACAATGTTGATTATGTCATTCCGGGTAATGACGATTCCATTCGGGCTGTAAAGCTGTATTGTCAGGCCGTATCAGCAGCAATTTTGGAAGCCAAATCAGTGATTCAGGGAGCCTCAGCAAAAGCAGATGATTTTGTTGAAGAAGTTGAAGTTGAAGCTGAAGAATAATTACCACTGCTTTGCATAGATGTTTTTGATGCAGAGTTAAGAAATGGGAACGACTTGGGTATTGGGGCGTAGTTTTTTGTTTGTATTTAAAGTCAGTCTGAGGTCTGAAACAGGTGTCAGACGGTCAGGGAGTCATAGGCCGGATTTGTGGCACTTACAAATTTTAAGTGACGCTTGAATGTGCAAGTAGAACCGAATACAGGTCTTTTTTAAACGCCTCCTTTGTGAGGCGTTTTTTTAGTTAAGGAACGCACACGAAATAACCTGGACAAATTTCCGTGCAGGCGGGGTGACCGCATCTGTAAAATTACCCGGGGTATTTTTTGCGCGTTCTTAAGAATAAAGAGGAAATAAGATAATGAGTATTACTGCCGCAATGGTTAAGGAATTACGTGAAAGAACGGGTTCTGGAATGATGGAATGCAAAAAAGCCTTGGTTGAAGCAAAGGGCGATATGGAAACAGCCATTGAGAATATGCGTAAATCAGGACTGGCAAAGGCCGATAAAAAATCCGGTCGTACAGCAGCTGAAGGTGTTGTTGGCGCCAAGGTTTCTGATGATGAAAAAACTGTTGCCATGGTTGATGTGAACTGTGAAACAGATTTTGTTGCCAAAGGTGATGACTTTGTAAATTTTGTTAACGATATTACTGATGCTTTGCTAACAGCAGATGTTGAAAGCAACGAACAATTACTGGCCATGAAATTGGCCAGTGGTGAAACGGTTGATGAAACGCGTCGCGCATTGATTGCCAAGCTGGGTGAAAATATCACTATCAGACGGTTTGTCAAATATACTGCTGACGGTGGTAATGCTTGCTATCTGCATGGTAGCAAAATTGGCGTTATTGTCGAGCTGGCTAAAAATGATGCCGAATTGGGCAAAGATGTAGCAATGCATATTGCAGCGATTAATCCTGCTTATGTTTCTGATAATGAAGTGCCGGCTGAAGCAATTGAAAAAGAAAAAGAAATCTTTACCGCTCAAGCATTGGAAAGTGGAAAGCCCGCTGAAATCATTGAAAAAATGATTACCGGACGAATCAAGAAATTTCTGGCGGAAATTACTTTGACAGGTCAGGCGTTTATTAAAGACGATAAATTAACAGTGGGTAAGTTGTTAAAATCAAAAGACAACTCAGTAATTCGCTTTGCCCGTTATGAGGTTGGGGAAGGGATCGAAAAGAAAGAAGAAAATTTTGCCGAAGAAGTGATGGCGCAAGTCAGAGGCGGATAACGCTGAGAAACCCGGTGTAAACCGGGTTTTTTGTGCATCGATGTAAACTCCGTACGGACTAACCAATTGGTGTGGAGTGATAAGATCGGATCAGGAGTATAACCAAACTGTGGAGTTATACTCTGTATCTTTATTTAACACATTCAACGCGGTGTACGCGGAGTATGTGCCAACTTTTTTAATAGAACACAGTGGTTGTTGATTATGAGTCAATTGATTTGCCGGAGAATTTTACTTAAATTAAGTGGTGAAGCCTTGATGAGTGAACGCGGTGGCAGTATTGACGCAGATATTGTCACGCGACTTGCACATGAAGTGAAAGATCTGTGTGATGTCGGTATCCAGGTGGGTTTGGTTATTGGTGGTGGGAATATTTTGCGAGGTTCTGAAACGGCATCCGAAGGATTGAACCGGGTTACCGGCGATCAGATGGGGATGTTGGCAACGGTGATTAATGCTTTAGCCATGCAGGATGCGCTTGAATACCTTGGACAGCCGGTGCGGGTGATGACTGCTCTGAAAATCAATCAGGTTTGTGAAGATTATATTCGTCGTCGGGCAGTCAGACATCTTGAAAAGAAGCGAGTGGTTATTTTTGCAGCCGGAACCGGAAACCCTTTTTTTACAACCGATACGGCTGCCAGTCTTCGCGCTATTGAAATCAACGCCGAATTGATGATTAAAGCAACCAAAGTAAAAGGTGTTTATTCAGCAGATCCTGAAAAAAATCAGGATGCTGTGTTTTACTCTCGGTTGACTTATGACGAGGCATTGGATCAGCGTTTAAGTGTTATGGATACAACCGCCCTGGTTTTATGCCGGGATAATAATTTACCCATGCGTGTGATGAATATTTTTGAGCAAGGAGCCGTCATGCGTTTGATGCAAGGTGAGGATATAGGCTCCCTTATCGAAAAGAGGAAAAGCAATGATCAATGATATTCAACAGGATGCTTCAGCCCGAATGGCGAAAACGATTGAAGCATTACAAAAAGCTTTTAGTAAAATAAGAACAGGTCGGGCTCATCCCAGCCTGTTGGATCAGATTACCGTTTCGTACTATGGCTCAGATTCGCCCTTATCCCAGGTTGCCAATGTATCAGTAGATGATTCCCGTACCTTAAAAGTAACTCCTTGGGAAAAGAGTATGGTCCAGGCCATTGAGAAAGCAATCCTGGCATCAGGTCTGGGGCTGAATCCAACAACCCAAGGAATGGTGATTAGAATTCCCTTGCCACCACTGACTGAAGAGCGCCGTCGTGATTTGGTCAAAATTGTGAAGCAGGAGGCGGAACAGGGACGGATCTCAATTAGAAATATTCGGCGGGATGCCAACTCTGAAGTTAAAGAAGCTTTAAAAGAGAAACTGATTTCTGAAGATGAAGCCAGAGCCGGCGAAGAAAAAATTCAGAAAATTACTGATCAATATATTAAGGAAGTGGAAAAGTATCTCGAAGAAAAAGAGGCTGATTTACTGTCCATGTAATTATGACTACTGATGACAATGAAGAGCTAGTAATTGATAACGCTAACCCTCGTCATATTGCAATTATCATGGATGGCAATGGGCGTTGGGCGCAGAAACGCTTAATGCCCCGTGTCATGGGGCATAGAGCAGGCGTTAAGGCGGTTCGTAAGGTTGTTGAGTTTTGTGCTGAACAAAAAATCGAAGTATTGTCGTTATTTGCATTCAGTAGTGAAAATTGGCGGCGTCCAAAGGCAGAAGTCAATACCTTGATGGATTTGTTTATGATGACGCTGCAACGTGAAGTCGATAAACTGGACAGGAATGATATTCGTCTGCGCATTATCGGCGATAAAACAGCTTTCCCACAAAATTTACAGGCGAAAATCACTCAGGCGGAAGCGCAGACTAGGGATAATAAGGGCTTAACGTTAGTGATTGCGGCAAATTATGGTGGTAGATGGGATATTACCCAGGCAGTCCGGAAAATCTCTGAGAAAATGACCGCAGGTACACTTCAGGTGGATGATATTAATGAAAATTTAATAAATCAACATCTTGCCGCAGCTGATTTGCCGGAGCCTGATTTGTTTATTCGTTCAGGAGGGGAGCAGCGGGTCAGTAATTTTTTGTTGTGGCAATTAGCCTATACGGAACTGTATTTTACTGAAGCGTTGTGGCCCGATTTTGATCAGACATCACTGGAAGAAGCTATTGCCAGCTTTAAAGGCAGACAAAGGCGTTTTGGACATACCGGTGAGCAAGTTGCCAACACTTTGCGTCCAGTTGATCCATTGGGTGAGTCGTGAAGAGTGACGGCATCGCGATATTTAAAATGTCAAAAACAGCTTTTTGATTATCTTGTTAAATCTCCCTAAATTACAATTATTACAATATTAAGAAGATGTTATTACCTCGAATATTAACTGCACTGGTTCTGGTTACTTTAGTTATCGCAGCGGTATTTAAATTACCGGCTGTGTATTTTTCACTGTTTATCGCCATTATCGTATTACTGGCGGCCTGGGAATGGACTGCTCTGGTCGGGATTGATAAGTTATTGTCCAAATTGTTTTTTTTATTCACATTGGTCATCCCTATGCTGGCTATTCAATTCTGGACGGTTATTCTGGAGCTTCTGGCTCAGCTCATGGAATGGCCGGGCATAAAGGAATATTCAGGGATTTTAGAGTGGTTGGTTATTGGCCCGGTGTTGTTTTGGGTGTTGATAATGTTTTTGATTAAACAGGCTCCAGAAGATTTATTGACACTGGATTTGAAAAGTAAATATAAAACCTTTATCGGTTGGTTTGTGTTGTTGTCGGCGTGGATGTTTTTAACCCGGTTAAGAGCATTTTACGGGACAGAAATGATGATGTATTTTTTGCTTTTAGTTTGGTTGGCCGATATAGCGGCCTATTTTTCCGGGAAAAAGTTTGGTAAGGAAAAACTGGCTGAACAAATTAGTCCTGGAAAAACTGTGCAGGGAATGTACGGCGCATTGATGGCCGGCTTTATTTGGGCTGTGGCCATGGGGTTATATTATGGTTTCCCATTGATTATCGCGACTGATTTTGTGTTTTTATCAGTATTGACTGTGTTGGTTTCAATTTATGGCGATTTGTTTTTCAGTCTGGTTAAAAGACAAAAAGGTGTAAAAGACAGTGGTTCAATGTTACCCGGACATGGCGGGGTACTGGATAGAGTCGATAGTATGATTGCCGCGGCGCCATTTTATTATGCCGGTATTCTGTTAATCGGACGGAGTGTATATTCATGAAGGGGATTTGTATTCTTGGAGCAACCGGTTCAATTGGTGTCAGTACGCTTGATGTCGTTGCCAGGCACCCGCATCAATATCAGGTTATTGCCTTAACGGCCAATACCAATATTGATGTGCTATTTGAACAATGTCTGGAACATCACCCGGAATATGCTGTCGTTGTCGCCGAAGATAAAGCCCACGTCTTTAAAGAAAAAATAGCCGCTTCATCCGTAGCGGACATTAAGGTGCTTGTCGGAGCTGATGCTTTGCAACAAGTCGCGACGCTTGATAAGGTGGATTCAGTTATGGCGGCAATTGTTGGGGCTGCCGGACTGTTACCAACGCTGGCGGCGGCCAGAGCCGGAAAAACAATATTGCTGGCCAATAAAGAAGCGCTAGTCATGTCTGGCGATATTTTTATGCAGGCCATTGCCAAATCCGGCGCCCATTTGTTACCTATTGATAGCGAACATAATGCTATTTTTCAATGTATGCCGGGTGGTTATGAAACTGGCGCTCAAGCAGCATCGGCCAGACGTATTTTGTTGACGGCATCAGGTGGGCCTTTTAGAGAAACGCCGGTTGAGGAATTGCATAATGTTACGCCGGAACAGGCGGTGGCGCATCCAAAATGGGATATGGGACGGAAAATATCAGTAGATTCAGCCACCATGATGAACAAAGGTCTGGAATTAATTGAGGCCAGCTTGTTGTTCAACATGTCCGCAGATGATATTCAAGTGGTTATTCATAAACAAAGTATCATCCATTCGATGGTGGATTATGTTGATGGTTCAGTACTGGCGCAGATGGGTAATCCGGATATGCGCGTTCCCATTGCCCACGCGATGGCCTGGCCGGATCGGTTTGATTCTGGAGTGGAGCCACTCAATATTTTTGATGTCAAACGATTGGATTTTGAACAGCCTGATCTGGAAAGGTTTCCTTGTTTGAGGTTGGCTCAGGAAGCTGTCAAAGCCGGTGGCATTATGCCAACTGTGCTGAATGCCGCCAATGAAATTGCTGTAGATGCTTTTTTGAATGAAAGAGTGCGCTTTACTGATATAGCTGACATTATCGAAAAAACCATGTCTGAATTTTCTGTCGAAGTTGCTGATTCACTGGATCTGGTTTTGCAAACCGATCAACGAGCCAGAATGGTAGCTGAAGAAATTATTGACAGTATTCCCGTCTGATGGAAATTTTACACAGTCTATTTTATTTTGTTGTCGCCATCGGTATTCTGGTGGCCTTTCATGAATTTGGCCATTTTTGGGTTGCCAGAAAAGCCGGTGTCAAAGTTCTTCGTTTTTCAATCGGTTTTGGCAAAGTGGTCGGCTCATTTCAAAAAACACCAGAATCTACAGAATATGTTCTGTCAGCTATTCCTCTGGGCGGCTATGTCAAAATGGTCGATGAGCGGGAAGGTGAAGTAAAAAAACAAGATCTTCCCTATGCTTTCAATCGACAATCATTGTTGGCAAGATCAGCGATTGTTGCCGCAGGTCCGGTTTTTAATCTATTGTTGGCGGTATTTCTGTTTTGGAGTGTCTTTATATTGGGTGAAACCGGTATGAAACCCATTGTAGGAACCATAACGCCCGGAACTCTGGCATCCGCTGCCGGTATGCAAGAGGGGGATGAAATCATTCGCGTCAATGGCCAACGCGCTCCGACCTGGGCTGAAGCCATCAATTTGCTGGTTGCTGACGCTATGAATGGAGCATCTCAAATTCAGGTTGTTGTTAAGGCACTTGATGATAGCGAACAAACCCGGATATTCAAAATAGAAGAAAGTGATGTTCAAAAACCTGACATATTGTATAAACGACTGGGTTTAACTCCCTGGACACCTGATCTGCAACCGATAATCGGTAAGGTATTAGCAGAAGGTGCGGCCAGTGAAGCCGGGTTGCAAAGCGGCGATATTATTATCAGTGCCGATGGCAATAAAATCAGTGACTGGATGCAATGGGTTGAATATGTTCAGAGTCATCCGGCAACCATTATCAAGTTGGTTGTTGATAGAGATGGGGTGTATTTGCCGTTGATTGTGACCCCTAAAGCAGTGGAGCAGGAAGGTAAAACCATTGGTCGGATAGGCGCTGGCGTCAAAGTGCCTGAAGATTTGCTGGATTCATTAAGTGTGACATATACGTTATCGCCTCTGGAGGCAATCCCGGCTGCATTTGAAAGAACCTGGTTTTTTTCGGTCAGTACCCTGAAAATGATGGGGAAAATGATTATTGGCAAAGCTTCAGTAGAGAATTTGAGTGGTCCTATCAGTATTGCACAATATGCTGGACAATCGGCTGAAATGGGATTGGTGTATTTTTTAAAATATTTAGGATTGATTAGTGTCAGTCTGGGGGTTTTGAATTTATTGCCGATACCTGTTCTGGACGGTGGCCATTTAATGTTCTTTGTGCTGGAAGCCATTAAGGGCAGTCCGGTTTCAGAGAAAGTCCAGATTTATTTTCAACAATTAGGCGTGTTGTTGTTGATTTCCTTAATGGTATTGGCTATTTTTCTTGATATTGAGCGATTGTTTCAATAATCCCGGAAACTAAAAACAGTTCTGACAGTCAATATCAGTCTTGATGTAATTACTCAGCGTATATATGCATTTAATATCAGACACTTATTCCAGAAGGCGTCGTTAATCTATCCATGACACCTGCACTTCTTTCACAAGCAACTGATAATTACGCTGAGTGATTACTCTTTATTTGTAACTACTCTCCTCTTCAAAACTAAGGTGAGTGCAGGCTATTGACTGGTCAGGCTTGTGCAACAAGGATACTGCTGCACAGAGCTATAGGGAGTATTGATGCGTCCTGATCAATCAATACCGGATGAGTAGTACCTTTATTTATTACAAAGCTTCAAAACGGAAACAGATGAATACATTGATTAAAATTGCAGCGCTGAGTTGTGTTGTTTTGGCATCGGTTGCACAGGCTGATGAGACTTCTGTCAGAAAGGCTTTGGGTCTTTCAATGCCCACATTGAAACTGGATTCAGTGAAACCTTCAGAAATTGACGGTTTGTATGAAGTGACAATGGGTGCTGATATTCTTTATGTTTCCGAAGACGGTAAATATCTTGTGCAAGGTCATTTAATTGATATTGCCGCCAGAAAAGATATGACAGAAGAAAAATTGGCCAATATCAGAAAACTGGCTATTGAATCATTAGGCGAAGATCAGAGCATTATTTTCAGACCGGAAAAAAGCAAATATAAAGTAAGCGTTTTTACTGATATAGATTGTGGATATTGCCGTAAATTACATTCAGAAATAGACCAATATATGGCTGAAGGCATTACTATCCAATATTTGTTTTACCCTAGAGCCGGAAAAGGATCAGAGTCATATAAAAAAGCGGTTTCCGTTTGGTGTGCTGATGACAGGAAAGCGGCATTAACCGCTGCAAAACAAGGTAAGACACCGGAAGCAAAAACCTGTGATAATCCGGTTGATGAACATATGCGCTTAGGTGCTGAATTTGGCGCCAGAGGCACACCCATGATTGTTACCGAAAAAGGCAATATTTTTCCTGGCTATATGCCGGCAAAACAATTAGCCCGTGCATTAGCCGCAGAGTAGAACCTGAAGCCGGTTACTTAACCAGTTCTTTTAAACGATACAAAAGATCCAGTGCTTGTCGAGGGCTTAAATTGTCAGGATCGGTTTCTTCAATTAAACGAATAGCTGGATGGCAGTCTTTGGCCGAAAATAAATCCAATTGCTTGTTGCCGGTTTCAGCTTGTTGTTGCAGATAGGCATTATCCTCCAGTTGTTGTAATTTGTTCTTGGCATGGGCAATTACAGATTTAGGAACACCGGCCAGCGAGGCAACCTGTAATCCATAACTTTGATTGGCTGGGCCGTCTTTAACGGCGTGCAAAAAAACAATTTTATCACCATGTTCCATCGCATCCAGATGAATATTGTGAATGTTTTTTTGTTCATCAGCGAGCGTGGTCAGCTCAAAATAATGAGTGGCGAACAAAGTAAAGGCTTTTGTGTATTTTGCCAGATAATCGGCACAGGCCCAGGCCAGTGACAAACCGTCAAAAGTACTGGTGCCGCGACCGATTTCATCCATCAGAATAAGGCTGTTACAAGTAGCGTTATGCAAGATATTGGCTGTTTCTGACATTTCCACCATAAAGGTGGATCGGCCTCCTGCAACGTCATCGGACGCGCCTATACGCGTGAAAACCTTGTCTATCGGGCCACAAGTCGCTGTTTTTGCGGGTACATAACTGCCAATATGCATCATTAAAACGATCAGTGCGCATTGACGCATATAAGTCGATTTACCGCCCATATTGGGGCCGGTAATCACTAACATGCGCCGTTGATTGGAAAAGGACAAGTCATTGGCGACAAACGGAATATCTGTAACCTGTTCGACGACTAAATGTCTGCCGCCTTCAATTTCAATACCAGGTTTGTCAGTTAATAGCGCTTGGGTCAGATTGAGTGTATCGGCGCGTTCGGCAAAATTTACCAGTACATCCAGTTCAGCCAACGCAGAGGCGCATTGTTGTAATGGTGATAAAGATTCAGCAATATGAGTCAGCAACTCATCATACAGAACTTTTTCAAATGCCAGTGATTTTTCCCGGGCGCTGAGAACTTTGTCTTCAAAAGCTTTTAGTTCCGCTGTGATATAACGTTCGGCGCTTTTTAACGTCTGTTTGCGGGTATAGTGATCCGGGACTTTATCCGCTTGTAAACGTGAGACCTCAATATAATAACCATGCACCCGATTGTAATTGACTTTCAGGTTGCTGATGCCGGTGGCCTCTTTTTCACGGTTTTCCATATCAATCAAAAACTGGTCTGCATTCTGGCTCAGATGACGTAACTCATCCAGTTGCTGATGATAACCAGTCGCAATGACGCCGCCATCGCGAATTAACACAGGTGGGTTGTCAATGATGGCCTGTTGTAATAATGCCAACAAATCAGGATGTTCAGCGATTTGTTGGCAGAGTGCTTCGATGTGTGGATTAGCGGTGTTGGATAGTTGTGTTTGCAGTTCAGGTAAAATGGCTAGGGTATTGCGTAAGATCACCAAATCACGGGGACGGGCCGATTTCAGGGCAATGCGTGAACTGATACGTTCTATATCGCCAACCTGCCGTAAGCTGTTATGGACTTGTTCATAGTGTTGTTGCTGTAACAGTGTGGCGATACAGGAATAGCGTCCGTTGAGAATGGCATGGTCGCGGAGAGGTCGATTAATCCAGCGGCGTAAACAACGGCTGCCCATTGCGGTAGCCGTTTTATCCAGTACACCCAATAAAGTGTACTGTAGACTTCCGCTAGGATGGTTATCCAGTTCCAGGTTTCTGCGGCTGGAGGCATCTAATGCAATACTGTCATCACTGTTTTCAATGGCTATCCCCTGAATATGTGGCAGAGTGCTTTGCTGGGTGTCTTTAATATATTGCAGCAGACATCCGGCAGCGCAGATTGCCGCCGTGAGTTGCTGGCAACCAAAACCTTTCAGGTCATGAGTATTGAATTGTTTTAATATTAACTGTGTCGCACTTTCCAGTTCAAAATGCCAGGGCGGTCTTTTACATAAACCATGACGATTATTCAGTTGATCCGGCAGACTGAAGTCTTCAGGGGTTAACAGTTCAGCCGGATTCAAACGTTCGATTTCACTGATTAATTGGTCTTCTGAATCAACTTGCTGCAATATAAATTTACCGCTGGTTAAATCCAGACAGGCCATTCCATACAATGGGGCAATAACACAGACAGCTACGAGCAGGTTATCCTGACGATCCTCCAGCAAGGCTTCGTCGGTAACGGTACCCGGGGTGACAATGCGTACGACTTTACGTTCAACGGGGCCTTTGCTTTTAGTCGGGTCTCCCACTTGCTCACACATGGCGACCGACTCGCCGTTTCTAAGCAGTCGGGCAATATAAGTTTCAGCGGCATGATAGGGAATACCCGCCATCGGAATCGGTTGCCCGGCTGATTGGCCGCGGCTGGTCAGGGTAATGTCGAGAAGTTGCGAAGCTTTTTTAGCGTCATCAAAAAATAATTCGTAAAAATCTCCCATCCGATAAAAAACCAGAGTATCGGGATGTTGCGATTTAATGCGCAGATATTGCTGCATCATTGGGGTATGCTGTTTGCTCGGGAGTTGGGGATTACCGGTCTTGGCAGGATTTGATTTTGTTGTCATACTGAATATTTTAACTAAACTGCTGTGAGTACACATCATGGATCAGGAAATATTTCAGTTAGCACAAGATTTAGGTGTGTTTTTGCAACAAAAAAACTGGAAAATATCGACAGCCGAATCCTGTACCGGCGGTGGAATTGCTCAGGCGATTACCGATGTGCCGGGTAGTTCACAATGGTTTGATAGAGGATTTGTGAGCTATAGCAACCCGTCAAAAATGGACATGCTGGCAGTCCGCTCTGAAACTTTAGACAAGTATGGGGCAGTTAGCGTTGAAACTGTTATTGAAATGGCAGCAGGCTGTCTGCAACAAAGTGATGCAGACTTGAGTATTGCGGTGAGCGGTATAGCAGGCCCGGGCGGAGCAACAATGGATAAACCGGCCGGTACAGTTTATATCGCTTTGGCTGTTAAAAACCGAAAAACCACATGCGTTAAAAATCATTTTGGTGGAAACAGAACCCAGGTCAGACAATCTGCAGTCCGAACGGCCTTGATGCTTGCCAGACAATTGAAATGACCGGTATGCTGGTCGTGCATAACACTATTCGTAGGCGACCACTGTAAAATCAACCATAAGGATTGGGTGGAAATTGAAAATGGCACAACACAAGATAGAAAAAACACGGCGACAATATAATCAATTGGTGGCGACAGAATCACTGGAAGATTATGCGTTACGCTATGCACCAACTAGTTTTCGCAAGTGGTCTGCATTTGTAATTGGCAATACCGCCATTGGCAGTATTTCATTTCTGGCATTGGAAGCTATTGGCGCGGCTTTGCTGTTGGATTATGGGTTTAGTAACGCCTTTTGGGGAATTATTTGTGCCTCAGTAATTATTTTTTTGACGGGGATTCCCATTGCCTATTACTGTGCCCGCTACAATATTGATATTGATTTATTGACCCGAAGCGCGGGTTTTGGCTATATCGGTTCCACGGTTACTTCGCTGATTTATGCTTCATTTTGTTTTATTTTCTTTGCGCTGGAAGCGGCCATTATGGCACAGGCGTTGTGGTTGTATTTTGGTTTACCGCTATATCTTGGATATATAGTGTGTTCACTGATTATTATCCCGCTGGTTTTTTACGGGATAACCTTGATTAATCGTTTGCAGAAGTGGACACAGCCGCTGTGGGTTTTTTTGATGTTGATGCCGCTTTATTTTGTGTTGCTTTCTGAACCTGATTTGTTGAATAAAGTGTGTAACTTTTCCGGTACAACAACAGCCAGCAATCAATTTGACCTTTATTATTTTGGTATAGCTTTTGGTATTTCATTGGCACTCATTGCCCAAATTGGCGAGCAAGTCGATTATTTACGCTTTATGCCGGAAAAGCGCAAAAATAACCGTTTGAGCTGGTGGTTTGTCGTTATTATGGCCGGGCCGGGCTGGATTATACTGGGTTGTTTCAAGCAAATGATCGGGATTTTGCTGGCGGCTTTGGCTGTGTTGAGCGGTTTGACATTAATAGAAGCCAGACAGCCAGTGCAGATGTATGATATAGCCTATCGCTATGTTTTTGATAATTCCGGGCAGGCACTATTGATCAGTATGATTTTTGTGCTGTTGTCGCAAATCAAAATTAATGTCACCAATGCGTATGCCGGTTCTTTGGCGTGGTCCAATTTTTTTTCCCGTTTGACTCATTCTCATCCGGGACGGGTTGTCTGGTTGATCTTTAATATTGCAGTGGCTCTGGCGCTTATGGAAATGGGCGTCTTTGAGGCGTTAACCAAAATACTTGGTCTTTATTCCAATATCGCTATTGCCTGGATAGCTGCGATTACTGCCGATTTGCTCATCAATAAGCCATTGAAACTCAGTCCGGCGATGGTCGAGTTTAAACGCGCCCATCTGTTTGATTTCAATCCGGTCGGTTTTGTCAGTATGATAATTGCTTCAGTTGTTTCAATAGCCGCGTTTACCGGGCTGTTTGGCTTATATGCTCACGCTTATGCGCCATTGCTGGCGCTGTCGATCAGTTTTGTTCTGACACCGGTTATTGCCAAACTAACAGGAGGTCAATATTATATTGTTCGTACTAATGACCGCTATGATTGTTCTGACAAACAGAAAACCTGCGGTGTATGTGAAAGACCATATGCGCAAACAGATATGGCTTATTGTACCTATTATGATAAGCCTATCTGTTCGCTTTGCTGTACGTTGGATTCCAATTGCCATGATGCTTGTAAGCCGGAACAACCGGATTTTTATCTGCAAGCGGTTTGTTGGATTGTCAATCTATTATCATCCAGTAAAATTTCTATAAACCGTTGTCGTCGTATTGCCAGGTTTTTATTGCTCTGGACGTTTATGCTGTCTGTTGTCGGAGCAATTCTCTGGGTTGTTTTTATCGAACAGACTGAGTTGCGCGATGCTGCTTTGGTCGCCT
>CAYNIU010000041.1:0-18861 GCA_964397365.1 uncultured Methylomarinum sp.
TTGAAACGCCGGACTGTACCACCTGTGATGAATGTGTGGATATTAATCCGAAAATATTCCAGTACAATAGTGACAAAAAAGCCGTCGTTATTGATCCGACCGCTGGAACTTTTGAAGATATTGTCAAAGCGGCGGAAAAATGTACGGCGGTGATTATCCACCCCGGTACACCCTGGAACCCTGATGAACCTAACCTAGATAAGCTCATCAAACGGGCGAAGAAATTTCAATAGCAGCTTGGCCGCCATAGGGTATTAAAAATATTGACCCTTATCAATAATCCTATAAAAATCAGTTGTTCACGGTTTCTTGGAGCATGCCGACCAAAGGAGGCAACCTATGGGTAATATCAGGTCTTCTGAGACAGGGATACCGAGGAGAATCCAGATGAAGGCATTCACCTCACATTCCGACTTAAGTGCATAATATTAAATGTATATATACGCTGAATAGTTACAAGAAAAGCTTTCAAAACTTGACTAGCAAGAACTGATACAAGTCTTTGAATTGGCGCATGACCTTTCGTGATTAGTGATAAAATATTTTTACCAGGCGCAACTATTCATGGCAGTAGAGCTGCTATTCATTTAGCTTTTAAGCGTAGTTTAATTGAAATTTATGAATCATACTCCACTCCTTCAAAGCTTTCTCCTTTTCTAAAATGTAAGAAAAACTGACAGACAAGATAAGATTAAACCCGTTTAAAGATCAATGATGTATTAATACCGCCAAAAGCAAAATTATTACTCATGACATATTCGCAATCTATTTGGCGAATATCGCCTTGAATATAGTCAAGATCCGCACATTCGGAATCAATATTGACCAGATTGACAGTCGGATGAAACCAGCCTTCGTTCATCATTTGTATAGATGCTAAAGCTTCGATAGCACCACAGGCTCCCAAAGTATGGCCGGTATAACTCTTCATCGAACTGATCACAGTCCGCTTGCCAAAAACAGCGGCGGTGGCATGGGTTTCAGCAATATCGCCCACTTCCGTCGCAGTGCCATGAGCGCTGACATAGCCAATTGCCTCAGTTTCCAGGCCAGCAGACTGCAAGGCTGACTGCATCGCCACCTGCATACTGCCACTATCAGGTTGAGTGACATGTAAACCATCTGAATTACTACCAAAGCCGACGATTTCGGCATAAATATGCGCGCCGCGACTGAGCGCATGTTCTCTTTCTTCGAGAATAAAAGTACCGCTGCCTTCACCAATCACCAGCCCGTCACGGTCCTTATCAAAAGGCCGTGGCGTTTTATCAGGCTCATCATTGCATGTACTGGCGGCATACAAAGTATCGAAAACAGCGGCCTGTGAAGGTGATAACTCATCACTGCCGCCAGCAATCATGATGGTTTGTATGCCATATTTAATGGTTTCATAGGCATAACCTATGCCTTGACTACCGGAAGTACAAGCGCTGGAGGTTGGAATAATTCGTCCGTTAATACCAAAATGCAGACCGATATTGACCGCACAGGTATGTCCCATCATACGAATGTAAGACGTCGCGCTCATTCCCCCTTTATCATGAGTTATCAGCATTTTGGTGAAATCCAGGATACCATCAAAACTACCGGAGGAACTGCCGTAAGCGATGCCGGTCTGTCCATTCTTTAATACAGAGTCATGCTGCAAACCGGCATCAATCAGAGCCAGTTCTGAAGCATAAGTAGCCAGCATGGCGACCCGCCCCATTCCCCGAACCTGTTTACGGGAATAATGTTCGGGTCTGGAAAATTCAACCGGAGCGCCCAGATAGGTATTCAACCCTTGGTACCTTTCCCAGTCCGTCATTTTCTGAATGGCCGTCGTTTGCGATTTAAGTTTCTGTGAAATGCTTTCCCAATCATTGCCTAACGGTGTAATCGCGGCCATGCCGGTAATGACTACTCGTTTCATTAACACAATCCTCCATTTACAGAAATAACCTGCCGGGTAATATAAGCGGCATCCTCTGATAATAAAAATGCCACAGTGGCCGCCACCTCTTTTACCTCACCAGCTCGCCTGAGTGGAATCATTTTTTTAATTTCCTCCAGCGGTATCTCATCCAGCATTTCTGTGTCAATAAGCCCGGGGGCGACACAATTAACAGTAATCCTGCGTTTTGCCAGTTCCAATGCCAGCGCCTTGGTAGCGCCAATGACGCCTGCTTTGGCTGCGCTGTAGTTAACCTGCCCACGATTGCCCACAATTCCGGAAACGGATGACAAAGTAACAATACGACCTGGTTTACGCCGCCTGATCATCGGCATGACCACTGGACTCAAAACATTATAAAAACCATCAAGATTGCTATGCACAACTGAATCCCATTGCTCTTCAGTTAACGCCGGAAATGCATTATCAGCACTCATACCGGCATTACAGATCACACCATAATAAGCGCCATAGCGCTCAATATCTTGATTAAGTTGATCGCTACATTGCTGTCTGTCAGCCAAATCGAACTGTAACACTCTGACTTGTCGCCCCATCGCATTGATTTCTGTCGCCGTCTGCTCTGCTTCGGCGTACCTGCTGCGACAATGCACAACAACATCAAAGCCTTTTTTCCCCAGATACAAGGCAATAGCCTTACCTATGCCACGACTGGAACCTGTCACTAAAACTGTTTCACTCATTATCTTCAACCTATATTTCGGATAGTTATTCAGCGTAATTAATTGAACGAAAAGTCTTAAATATCATCGGCTCTCTTTCTTTCATGGTATAAAATATTGATGTGTTAACATTTTTTTCAAATATGCTGAAAAGAACTATTCTGGCTGATAAACATTTAATTTGGCCGAAACCTCAACATTTTCACCACTAATCCGGCAATTAAATACACTCAGTCCCTGATCCTGAATAAGTCTTTCAACCTTGACTCTTAATACTTTTCCCACGGTAAATTTATCAATATTGGTCAAAAAACGTCGGGTTCCCAACAACAACCCCATCGTTACCGGCTTCCCAGAAAGCTTATTCATCATCCCTGTGTGAGCGGCCACCGTTTGTGCCATATATTCAATTCCCACCCATGCCGGTAGGCTTGTTTCATCACCAAACAAACCATCATTGCGAACCTGCAATTCAGTAGACATGGATTTATCATCGAATTCAATCACTTTGTCCAACAGCATCATTTTATCTGCTTGTGGCAGAATTTCATTCATTTTGATATTGATCATTTCCGGGATACGATAAGAGAGATATTATTACCGCCAAAAGCAAAAGAATTACTTTGACAAAAATCAATTCTGCATTGCCGCTTTCCTCCGAGCAAAACAAAATCCAGCAAGGGTAGATTATTATCGAGTTCATCACCATTTATATTAGCGGGCAAAAAGCCTTGCTCATCCTGCTGTGTCAACAACAACCAACATATCCCTAACTCCAATGCCGCAGCTGCACCTAAGGCATGTCCCGTCATTCCCTTAGTTGAACTGACAGCAACACTGTTTCCAAATACCCGGTGTACAGCTTTGCTTTCCATAGCATCATTCAATACGGTGGCGGTTCCATGCAAATTGATGTAATCAATATCTTCAGCATTCACTTGCGCATCCTTCAATGCCAATTCCATTGCCCTAATAACAGCACCGCCATCAGGAGCAGGAGCAGAAAAATGATAAGCATCACTGCTGGCGCCAATTCCCTGCAGCTGTACGGGTCCAGGCTCTTTACTCAGCACAAATAAAGCCACAGCTTCCGCCAAATTGATTCCGTCCCGATGTAAGCCAAATGGCTTGCACAATCCTGCTGACACTGATTCTAGCGCTTCAAATCCATTGATGGTAAACCGGCATAAACTATCCGCTCCACCGACAATAACAGCATCGCACAAGTCAAGAGCCATCAGCCGACGAGCCGATGCAAACGCCCGGCCGCTGGATGAGCAGGCCGTTGAAATGGCATAGGCCGGCCCCTTTAAGCCCAGTAAATGCGCCAGAAAATCCGCTCCGCCTGCCAATTGCTGCTGTTTATAATGAAAATGTTCCGGCTTTTTATTAAACCGGGCGACAGATTCCAACGCCAGTTCTGTATTTCTGACGCCAGACGTGCTGGTGCCAATGACAACACCAATCCGTTCAGCTCCGAATTGCTTGATCATGCTATCGACAGTTGCTTGAATCTGGCTTAAAGCAGCCAACAATAGTTGATTATTCCGGCAATCATAAACACTATCTCGCGCATTAATTGACGGCAAATCAGCCTGTACTGCGCCAACATAAAGCGAATGACCGGGACTGTATCGCTCTGTTTTAACCAATCCTGAGCGGTCACCTGCCAATAAACAGTCAAGTATTTCTTTTCCGGAATTGCCGACCGCCGATAATACTCCCAAGTCATTTAAATACAATTTCATAACCGGCACAATTCCACTAGGGTCTTTAATCTGAGCTGGGCGTTTTTAACATAAGGATTTTTTTCATCCCAAACATAACCCGCCAGAATCGAACAAATCATCGCCTTGATATTGCGTTGCTGCTGCTGATAAAAAACCACGTCCTGCAAACCATTGTCATACCAGGAAGTCACAAAGGTTCTAAAAGTCTCCACCCCTTTTTGCAACGGCTCCACAAAATCAGTCTGCCAGTCAGCCGCTTGCTGATTAAATTGCCGATCCAGCACATCAGCCGCTAAAGAGGCCGATTTCATCGCAATAGTCACTCCCGATGAAAACACCGGATCCAGAAACTCTCCCGCATTACCCAACAAGGCATATCTATTACCATAAAGCGATTTAACATTAACACTGTAACCGCCGATGCTGTTAACCGGCTTATCCCAAACAGCATTCTTCAATAATTTTGATAAACCGGGTTCCTGACTCAGCATAAGCTGAAAGACCTGACGTTGATCCTCACCTAACCGGCCAAAAACAGAAGGCGCCGCGACAACTCCGAGACTGCATCGTCCATTGCTGAATGGAATCAGCCAGTACCAGACATCACTCATTTCAGGATGCACAATAATGCGAATCTTGTTACGATCATAATGCCGACAATCAATACGGTCTTCAACATGGGTAAACAAAGACTGCCTGAATGGAAAATCAGAAGGTTTTTCCAAATTCAGCAAGCGTGGCAACACTCGCCCAAAACCGCTGGCATCCAGCACAAAATCAGCTTTGGCCTGATAACACCCACCAGCGCTGTTATCTTTAATAGTCAATACGGGAATATCCCCTGTAAAATCGACAGCCTCCACTGATTGTTGCCAACGAATTTCTACTCCCATGCGCTGAGCTTCTGAAGCCAGCAGAGCATCAAAGCGATCACGCTGAACCTGAAAGGTATAATTAAACCCGGGAGTGAATTTATCAGCAAAACAAAATTCCGAATGCCTGCCCCGATGTAAAAAAGCCGCGCCGGTCTTTAATTGAAACCCCGCCGCCTTTACCGCCTCCAGCATTCCCGCCTGTTCAATAAATTCCATACATTGCGGCAACAAGCTTTCTCCAATGCTGAATCGTGGAAAGACATCACGTTCAATAATTGTGACCTGATGACCTTTATTCTGCAATAACGCCCCGGCAATACTGCCTGCCGGGCCAGATCCAATAATAATGATGTTTCCGGTCTCAGCCATTATTTACACCTTCAGGAACATTTCCATAGTTCATATATCTTTGTTAATTATGCAGCGTTTTAAGGTATCATCAAGCAGTGATAAAACTTACAAAGTATAACAGCAACTACTCAGCGTATATATGCATTTAATATCAGTCACTTACTCCAGAAGATGCCGCGAATACCTCCATGTCGGCTTGAACGTGACCGCCACGTCATTTACACTTCTTCGGCAAACAACTGATATTGAAGACTTTTCGTTCAATGAATTACGCTGAGCCAGGTATAACATTACAACAGCTATGAAGAATAAACTACGCCACTTTATCTTTAAAGAACTGGTTTTTATTGCCGACCCAAATCGTTTCAGTGACAGCGATAATCTGCTGGATGCGGGACTGGACAGCATGGGCATTATGCGCCTAATCATGTATATAGAAAACGAATATGCCATCACCCTGCCTGATAACGAAATTGAACCTGATAATGTACAATCATTGGATGCTCTGGAACAATGGATTTTAAGGCATCAACAAAGATAAGTATTTAAAATAGCAGATATGGAAATCGTTCCTATACTCTGTACCATAATCATTAGTTAAGAAAATGCGAGCCAGGTATAGATGCGAATTCATTCGCACTGTTGAGATAAATCCGCACTGACGCCCATTGCTAAATTTAAAAATATAACGCAGAGTATGGAATCTTGACATTCCCCGCGTTATCAGACTTTTTCATTCGGACACGACATTAAGCATGAGCATTGAAAAACAAGATATTCTCGAAGCCTTAAACCCGGCCGACAGTTTCACTCTGGCTATGGACGAAGAAATCCGCAAAGACGGACTGCCGGGCAGCTACGGCTGTTTTGCGCTGGAACTCAGCCAGACACCGAATATAGCGGAATTACAGCAGCGTATTAACGAATTCAGCCAGCAATTTCCTGTTGCCACAGCCAGCCTGCAACAGCGTGGCCGACGTTTTTACTGGTGCCGACGGAAAACCCGGTCGACATTGTTTTTCCAGCATCATTGCCCTAAAAATCAAACTGCTGATGATTTTCAGCAAAACACTATTGACCGGCTCATTAACCACAAACAAAGCCGGGAATCGCTGCTTCCAATTGAGTTTCACCTGATCATCAGCGCCACCAAAAACACCTTTTTCTGCCGTTGGTTACATCCTTTCTGTGATGCCCGTGGCGCAGATTTGATTCTGAAATACCTGTGTGCTGAAAATACAAAACAGCGACAACAATTTAGTCACTCAGCAGAGTCACTGGTAAATGTACAGTTAAATCAATATCACTGGTGGCAAAAAATCCTGTTACTGTGGAAAGGCAAACGTTATATCACCCGCCTGGACAGCTTGCAAAGTATTCAGACATTCACCGGCAAACAAAAACCCCTGCGTCTGAATTTTGCCATTAAAAGACTGAGTGAACTTGAAACGCAACAGGTTATTAAACAGGCTCGACAATCCGTTGGCTTAATCGGCACCAGTCTGTATTATATCGGCTGTCTGATGCGCGCCTTGGAACAATTAAACCCTGAAAACGAAGGCGAAGCCTATTGTGCGCCTTACGCCTTTAATTTACGCAAACAACGGGCCTTGACCCCGATGACCGGCAACCATGTCTGCGCTCTGTTTGCCCAAGCCCCCCGGAAAATCGTCAAAGACCGGAAAAAATTATTTGCACACCTAAAACAACAAAACACCAGTGTTATCCGTCAGCAACTGGATTATGCCTTTCTGCCGCTGATGTGGGCAGGCAGCTGGCTGTCACTGGAAGAATATGGCAAAACCTTGCGCCTGTCTTACGGCTCGGGCAAAGAACGCAGTTCATTCTGGTTTTCCGACATCGGTCGACTGGAAATTCCTGTAAACAGTTTTCCCGGCGCACAAATCAATGCCGTGTTTCATGTTTGTCAGGTCACTTCACCGCCATCACTGGCTTTTTTAACAGGGATATATCAGAACCGGCTAACCCTGAGTTATAATTTTGTCGAACCGGTCGTCAGCTCGGAACAAATTGAGACATTGCATACATTAGTTTTGGCCGAATTATTAGCGGAATCCCAATAAAATGATTTCAATGGGGATAATGACCGCTTTTAACCGACAATGCAAAATTACGCCGGATAAACCCGCTTTGATTGAAGGCGAACGACAACTCTGTTATCGCCATGTGCGTCAACAGATAGACAGGGTTAGCGCCTTACTGCAATCTAAAGCAAATCCTTGTCAACGAGTCGTTATTGCCCTAGATCGCGGTATTGAGGCTACCATTGCAATATTAGCCACCTTAAATGTCGGCGCCTGTTATCTTCCAGTGGATCTTAAAAACCCCGACAACCGCTTAAGCTATATCGTCAACGACGCTGAGGCTCAATCTGTCATTGGCAAAGGCAACTGTCCCGAATGGCTGGATCAGCCCGAACTTTGGCTGAATATTGACTGCCTACCAACCCTAGCCCGATACCAGCCAGTTCCCACAACGCCCGAGTCATTGGCGGCTATATTGTATACATCAGGATCCACCGGAGTCCCCAAAGGCGTTGCTCTCAGCCACAGAGCTTTACATAACTTTGTCAAATGGGCTATAAAAACATTTAACATCACAGCAAATGATCAAATCGCATCGCTGGCACCGTTTTATTTTGACTTGAGTATTTTTGACTTGTTCAGCAGTTTGAGCCGTGGAGCCACTATATATTTTATCCCGGCAAGTTTAACCTTATCACCCAGCCGCCTAACCACCTGGCTCAGTGAACATAACATCAGCGTCTGGTATACCGTTCCCTCATTACTCAGCTTTATCACCCTGAAAGGTTCGTTACACAGCACACCTCTGCCTGATTTAAAAACGGTATTATTTGCCGGCGAAGTTTTTCCTACCCAGCAACTGATTCAGCTTTGCGAACGATTACCAACAGTTGACTTTTACAACCTCTATGGCCCGACCGAAACCAATGTCTGTTGCTACTGGCCCGTAGCGCGAAATCAATTACAACCCGAGCGTGCTATCCCCATAGGTCGACCGGCCTGCGACGCCATTTTAAGAATTAATGCCGATACCGGTGAATTACAGGTAAAAAGCGCTAATAATCTGTCCGGTTACTGGCAGCAGGGTAAACTGCTACCGGCATTATCAGCAGATAACTACTATCACACGGGCGACAAAGTATCGTTGAATGAGTACGGTGAATATTGCTATCACGGCCGTCTGGACAGAATGCTAAAATGTTCAGGCTACCGGGTGGAACCGGCGGAAATTGAACGGGCTATCCGCCAATGCCCGGAGGTAGAAAACTGCGCAGTCATTGGCATTCATGACAGCACCAGCGGACAGCGTCCCGCCGCGGCAATCGTCTTAAAAAATAATACCGTGCTGGCCGATATTATTAAAGTGATCAAACAAAAATTGCCAATTTATATGCACCCCTGCAAATTCATCGTATTGGAATCGTGGCCTTATCTGACCAACGGCAAAACCGATTATCAATCTCTGCAAAAGCAGTTGGAGAATACATGAACGAATGGCCGCCCACAGGTGATGTCCAGGCTTCAAAACAACGTTTTCTTGTCTGCGCTCAACAGGGTCTGTTTAAACACGCAATACCTACAAGCAAAGGCGGACATGGTGACTGCTTTGCCGATTTGACAGTGGCCCATGAAGCTCTGGGCAAATCTTGCCTGGACAGCGGACTGTTACTGTCCCTGAATGCACATCTCTGGGGAGCATTATTCCCTCTGTTAAACTATGGCAATGAAATGCAGCAGCAAAGCTATCTGGCAAAACTACTATCGGGTGAATTCATAGGTGGACACGCCATCACCGAACCTCAGGCCGGTTCCGATCTCAATGCCTTGGCGATGACGGCGGAAAACACTAATGACGGCCTATTGCTCAACGGCCACAAACGCTTTATCACCAATACACCGATTGCCGATCTATTAATCATCTATGCCCGTCAGAACAATAAACTGTCCGCCGTTATCATCCATAAAGATGATAACGGCGCCCGTTTTCTTGATGCTCCGGCAGTGGCCGGCTGCAAGACGGCGACTATGGGCGATGTCATTCTGGAAAACTGTCTGCTACCGCATTCCAGACAACTGGGCAAAAATGGCGCGGGAAATATGATGATTCAACAGGCTCTGGAACTGGAACGGGCATTTATTTTTGCCGGTCTGTGCGGCGTTATGGATTGGCAGTTACAAACAATCATTCAATACAGCCGACAACGCCGGGTGAACGGCAGTCATTTAGGCAAAAATCAGGCCATTAGTCATAAAATTGCCGACATGAAACTGCGATTAGACAGTACACGACTTTGGGTTAAAGAGTGTGCACGCTTGAAAGACCATCATCAGCGCATTACCCTGGCCAGCGCCCAGACTAAACTATTCGCCGCTGAAGCATTCCTGCAATCCAGCCTGGATGCAGTTCATATACTTGGCAGCAGTGGATTACTTGAAAACAGTCCAATGTCAGAACTGGTCAATGACGCCCTGGCCAGCCGCTTGTTTTCCGGTTCTTCAGAAATTCAGAAAAATATTATTGCAACGCTTTTAGGGACTGGAGAAGGTTACCGTTAAAAATAGTCTAAAGATTCACCTTTTCTAGCCGATATGACTAAAGCAAAAGCAAGATTAATGGAATGTATGCAGGATATTGCTTCGTATTTATTGTCGAATTCAGGAGGTTATCGGATTCGTCACGAAACGAGGGAAAGCGAATGATTATTTGTTTTCATCTCCCTTATTCCGGTGCATTCCTTAATATTTTGTAATGACTCAGCGTAATTAATTGGACGAAACGTCTTAAATATCAGTTATTTGCAAAAAGGTGCGAGTGATGTGAAGGCCTTCACGGCGTATTCTGGAGTAAGTGACTGATATTAAATACATAACTATGCTGAGTAATTACAGTATTTTTTAACTGAAAGGAGGTTATTGTGGATATTTCATCTGTCGCGAGTACACTGGTTACATCTAATATTCCGACTCAAAACAACAAAGAGACAGAACGAGTTGAAGGGAACAAGCCAGATGGAGATGGTGACCGGGATGATGCTATTCAGGGCGCTACATCAAAACAAGCGACTACAGCTCTGGCAACAAGTGGTACGGTAGGAACAAAGCTTAATGTTACTGCCTGAAAGAGCATTTTTTGATTATGGCTACTTAGCGTAATTAATTGGATGAAAAGTTTTCAATATCAGTTGCTGGCAAAAGAAGTACAGGTGATCGGGATGTATTCACGGCATCTTTTGGAGTCAGTGACTGATATTAAATATCTATATCCGCTGAGTAGTTACTTTTGATTTTGTTGGGGCAGCGACAGTTGCCTCAACATTATAAAATATTTACAGCATTGACCGGCCAACAAGATCGCAATTTCGACTCTTTAATCGACAAATTTGAGAAAAAAATCTATGCCACAGCTAAAGGCGATTGGCGATTAAAGCTCCTTAAAGAAGATTTGGCTTTTTTACAGCAAAAAAACACCCTGAAAATATGGGATGCCGGCTGTGGGTTTGCCCAAATCAGTCAGTGGTTTGCCGAACGAGGACATCACCTGACATTATGTGATATATCAAAAAGAATGCTGCAACGTGCGCAGAATAATTTTGTTCAGGCAGGCTTATCCGCCCGATTTCATCAACAATCCGCCCAAAGTCTGGCCGCCCAATTACCTGAATTTGATGTGGTATTATTTCATGCGGTGTTGGAATGGCTTGCCGAGCCATTGACAGGTTTACAATCAATCGCCCAGCGAGTTCGAGTCGGCGGCCATCTTTCATTATTATTTTATAACCGCAACGCCATGGTCTATAGCAATACACTTAAAGGCGGTTGGCGACTCAAAAACCTGCTGAATGACAGCTATCTGGGACGGGGTAAAAAATTAACGCCGCCCAATCCACAATATCCACATGCCGTTATTGCCGAACTGGAACAAACTGGTTTTGAGATCATACAACACACCGGAATTCGGGTTTTTCACGACTATTTACCTCCCGAAGCTTTGGCGCAAAGCTCCCTTGAAGATTTATTCACGCTCGAATACCGCCATTGTCGCCTGCCTACTTACCGGGATATGGGACGCTATATTCATATTTTATTCCGGCGCCATAAGCATTAACACTTGATTACCCGGTAAACCACCATTCCCGACACCTTGCAGGTTCAACTGTTTCTTTCCCGATGTGATATGATTGCTTTTCAGACTTTCCCTTGTTTTCGCACCACATCAATTAAAAATTGATGGCTAAATTCAAAGCAGATTGGCACATTGTCATCATTCCTTTGTCTAAGTTTATGTCTTACGTCGCTCTTGGCAAACTACCGGCCATTTTATTCAACCTTCTATTGAGAATTCCATATGCAATCTGCCAGCCCTCTTGATTTAATCAAGTCTCAGCTTTCCTTAAAAAACGGTTTAAACAAAACTCATTCCGCCATTCTATTATTATTTATCATATTTCTTTTTTTCCTGTTTTCCAATGAAAAACCAACAAAAACCTTAATACGTCCCCACACAGTCACCCAAGCCGTATTAAAGGCCATTTATGATCAAAATATTGATAAAAAACTGGAATATGCCGAATCCAAGCCCATTATCCTGTCTCTGGAAAAATATTTACACGCTTTTGAAACATTCTTACAATCGAATCCTGTCAAGGCTGGCGCCAATTTAATCATAATCAAACGCCGACTGCTGTACCTTAAAAAAAAGGATTTAGAAGTTTCACAGGCAGAAAGGATTTTATATGACGTTATGGAAGCGGCATCTAAAAAGCAAGTGCCGTAAATAGATGTTGTACTGACACACTTTGCCGACCTGGAAGCAACACTCCATTGTCGGCCTGCCCTGGACGGACGCCTTAAAAACATAACTCTTTGGACATATAAGGAGTATGATGATAAAGATATCCGTATACGCTATCAAATACAGCAGGAGGAGATTATGGACACAATAATCTATTGGATTGGTGTAGTTGTCAGTTCGCTTCTGGTCATCTATGCAATTTTTTACATTCTCTACCTTAAACTGAACTTACAGGTAGACCCTGCAATATCGACAAAAGCCATGCCGGCACTCAGACCTGTGCCTATTCCAACGAAAAATCATAAAACGGTTATCCATAAATTAGTTGTTTTTATTTTTGATGTTAGAAAATGGGAACTCATGGAAAACTGGCATTACCAACTGGATGACACTGTTGAACTGATCATCCCTAAAGGTTTTCGTTTTGATGGCGCATCAATTCCAAGACCGTTTTGGGCCATACTGAACCCTGTAGGTTTATTACTTATTCAGGGACTTTTACACGATTATGGTTACAAATATAACCAAATTTGGCAACTCACTTCTGATGGGCAGATCGTTCCGTATCAAAAAGGCGCAGGCAAGGATTTCTGGGACAATCTGTTTAAACAAGTCGGCAAGGATGTAAATGGTTTTTTTCTCATCAACATTATCGCCTGGCTTGCAGTGGCTATAGCTGGAAACGGGGCATGGAACAAGCATAGATCAGCTGATTTAAAAGCCAAAATACCAGAACCGGATTAACCACACAGGTAACTGTTCAGCGTTAATATCCGTTTCCGGCTACTGAAGACACCATGAATACCTTCATGCAGGCTTGAATGTGGCATCCTTGCCATATTCATTTCTTCCGCAAGCAACTAATATTAAAGACTTGCTGTTCATTCAAACACGCTAAGTAGCTACCCGCATACTTCTATTTTTATCGTATGTGCTATATCGCTGTTCATTCTTTTCGTAGATAATATCTAAAAAATGTGGGCGTTTTCAAATTATCCTATGACAGCTATTCCTCAATCTTGTGATGTTTTGATTATCGGTGGTGGCCCCGCCGGCAGTAGCGCAGCAACACATCTGGCGCAAGCTGGTATTGATGCAGTATTGCTTGAACGGAGTGCATTTCCCCGTAACCAGGTAGGCGAAAGTCTGATCCCGCATTTCTGGAAGTTCACTGATTTAACAGGAGTCTCAGAAAAAATTGAAGACGAGGGGTTTGTGGCCAAAGCAGGAGGCATTACCGTCTGGAATAACAAAATTCATCAAATTCAGTTTTCCGATTTTGGCTACACCCGGCCAGGTCTACATGTTGAACGGGATATTTTTGATAATATCCTGTTGAAACATTCGCAAAGTTGCGGAGCCAAAGTATTTAATGAAGTGGTTGTTAAAAAAGTCGATTTCAGTAACGCCTTACGGCCTGAAATATTTTATACCGACAAACGCGGCCACAGTAATCATAGAGGAATTATCCGTTGCCGGTACGTCATTGATGCCAGCGGCCACAGTTCATTTTTAGCTAATCAGTTTAAAGCCCGGCAGACAATCAGTCCACAATTAAACTTCCTCTCACTATGGGGATATTTTGAGAACTCCTGCTTTGTTGGCGCTGATCGCAAAAGCCATACAGCAAAAAACCTGGATAAAACCAGGCCAGTCACTTTTGTGATGTCGTTTGAAGAGGGCTGGATCTGGCATATTGTCTTGCGCGAAAAAACCAGCGTGGGCCTGATTGTACCGACAGAACGGACTCAAGGTATGGATCGAAAACAACGGGAAGTATTTTTCAAACAAACTTGTGTCCGAATGCCTTATTTAGACAAACTGCTGCAATCGGCCCGATTCATCCCGGGAACACTTCAACTTCGCCCGGATTATTCCTATTATTCCCACAATATTTGCGGCGAAAATTATTATTGCATCGGTGACGCCGCCGCCTTTGTCGATCCTATCTTTTCTCACGGTGTACAGAATTCTTTATATAATGCATCTATTGCGACATTGGCAATCAAAGAATCTTTGAAGAATATGAAGAACAAATTACGTTACAGCCGCCTCTGTGAAAGTCGGATGCAACAATTTTACGGTTTTTCCAGAGCATTGTCGCTAGGTGATTTTGGCTGTAATGGCGTTGATTCAAAATTGGTGAAAAACCTGATGAAATCTCTGCCACCACTGGAATTGGAATTGATCCTGATGGCTTCAGAAATGACCAATCGCTCAGAAAACTTTCGCCAGATGGCTCGAGAAGCCGGCATATTAGGGAAACTTGAGTCTAATTTTTCCGGCAGAAAAAGTGAATCAATTGATTCTTTGGCTTTTTAACCATTCACACTAAAATTTACAGCCTCTGAAACTTGAAGTCACCAAGCAACAGAATGACAACCAATACAAACAAAGCCGTTATAATAGTGTTATCACCCAGTCTGGCAAAAAGCGTCATTCCCCCCATGGGTAATATTTCACCCGTCACGCTTGTTGTTGTGAATAAAGGCGCTTGCTTTATTATTTTTCCTTTAAAATCGACTATGGCAGTGACGCCGGTATTAGTTGCCCGCAACAAAAAACGACCGCTTTCCAACGCTCTCATTCTGGCAATTTGCATATGCTGATAAGGCTCAATCGTGTCGCCAAACCAGGCGTCATTGGTCACATTAACCAAATAAGCCGCTTTCGGTAAGGCGTGGATAAAAACGGAAGCAAAAGCATCTTCATAACAAATTGAAGTAACAAACGGGTATCCGCCAGCCACCATCAATGGTTGAGCATCCCCGCCCGAAGTGAAATTTCCCAGGTTTATATTCAATAAATCCAGTATAAAACCCGATAAAGGCTGTAAAGGTAAATATTCTCCAAAGGGCAACAGGTGATTCTTTTTATATACTCCTCGCTGTTCCCCCAATGTTAACGCCATATTAAAATATTCCTTTTCACCCTTGCCTTTGGCAGGCAGACTGACAATCAAATCGGTATGATTTTTCTGCGCTTTACGCTCAAGAGGATTAATAAAAAACTCTTCAACCTGATAAAAATAGGCTGGAATAGCCGTTTCCGGCCAGATAATCACATCCGAATCCCAATGCCGCTCAGTCATTTTCTGATAATTTAGCATTGTTTTTATTCTGTTTTGCGGCAACCACTTTTGATCCTGAGGAACATTTCCCTGGATAAGAGTCACCTTTACTGGAACCCCAACCGGAACTGTCCATTGAATATTTTTCAGATACCCCCCCCCGCCCCAAACCAGCATTAAAATTAAAGCTGCTTGCTGCCATAAGCTTTTATTGTTAATAACTTCAGTCAACAATGAGGCGGAAAACAATAACAAGAAACCGCTTCCATAAGCGCCCAACAAAGGAATATAGCCTGATAATGGCGTATCCAGTTGACTGTAAGCGACTTGTAACCACGGAAAGCCGTTAAGCAACAAATAGCCACGAAAATACTCAATGAGAATCCATATCAAGGGAACCCACAATATCCGCATATAAGCATTGTTTGAACATTTCAATTTAACGGATAAATACGCTGTCAGCGCCGGGAACAATGCCCAGAAAAAAACAAAAAATGTGGTTAATAAAGCAGCTCCAATAAAATGAGCATTGCCATAATCATGAATGCTGATATAAACCCAAGAAACACCTATCCCGAATAAACCTAAACCAAATAGCAATCCTCTGAATAGCGCCCGAGGGGGAGATATTCCCTTCCAACTGCTACATACAAAAATCAGAGAAAGCAGCGCTAAATATGCGTAATTAAATGGCGCAAAAGATAATGCCAATAAAATTCCCGCCAAAGGGGAGCTTAATTCCCATTTCCATTGAGTTAAAAAATTCATATTTATTTAAATTAGCTCATCAATTGGTAACTTATGTGATGATTTTATAGCCTGATTACACGCAACCCAGGGTAGAATAAGTCCGATTTTTATTCAACTTGCAATGTGCATCAAAACGATACGCCAGACCGGTTGTAACAAAGTCTAAAATATCGGTGAGCAACATAGCCAGCACCTCGACCTTAAATAAAATCAAAGAGTTGCAAAGAACATCAGAAATGATTCCGAATAGATGTATTGACGCGTCCTGAAAAATAAATATCCTCCACCTGCTAAATATCTAGCGGATGAATAGATACGATTTGAGCTATGGGTGTAACCGCCGACCTATATTTCCTCGACTTTAGTCAGAACTGCGTATCAATGCAAACGCCGATAGCGAAGAATATGTCCTTTAAATGGCTGAGCCAGATAACTGCTATTTGCCGGTTTACTCTGTCTATGCGAGTAACCCAGACTCACCATCTTTTTGCTGAAACGCGCATGTTGCCGACGCCCCGGATCTACAATGATAACTTCGCAGAGCGGATTGGCATGTTGTTCGATAAAGGCGGACAATAATTCAATATGATCCTGCTCATACAACAAATCACTCCCAATGATAAGATCGAATTTACCCAATTTACTGTCACCATCCCCCCACCCTGTACGCACAAATGGTATTTGTCTACCTTTATTGAGATTGACGTTTTCCAGCAAAAAACTTTCCACCTCGGGATGATAATCTGTAGCGGTAATATTGGCCAAGCGGTGATTAAGCACCAGACTCGTTAATGCGATTCCACAGCCGACTTCTAAAATCCGCTTCCCTTCGATCTCATAATCAAACATGAAATGAGCCAAAACTTCACCCGAAGCCCAGACGACTCCGAACAATGGCCATGTAGCCGACGATATTCCTAATTTCTCGGCAACACCATCAACATCCGTATATTGCTGATTGTCTCGTAAAGTCCGTACATGAATATCGACATCCTCAAATTCAATGGTTTGATAACGAACGCGTAATGTTGACATAAAATACCTATCTAAAGTTGACGGAACGTAGCCTCCTTATTTCACTACGCAACCGGCCACTCTACAGGTATTTACACAGCTTGACCAATAATAAAACTGAAAAACCGGCCAACCATTCTGAATGTCGAAGTTATTCCATGTACCTCCCCGACCTATCTTCTACTGATTTCACTATGCTCTTCCAGTTCAATATCGTGAGCGATGCCATGCAAAGAAAATATTAACAACACTCCCGCCAGAATCAAAGCAATCTGCTGTAAAGAGGCTTTCAGCTCTGTTTTTTTGTGTAAAGAAGGAATTAGATCGGCTACGGCAATGTAAATAAAACTGGAAGAGGCTAAAACCAGAAAATACGGCAAAATATCGTGTAAATTCTCCAGACTGAAATAGGCCAGAACCCCGCCAATTACCGTTGTCAAACTGGACATAACGTTATAAAAGAGCGCTTTGCCTTTGGAAAATCCACTTTGCAACAAAATGGCGAAGTCTCCTACCTCTTGAGGAATTTCATGCGCAGCAACAGCAAGACTGGTCACGATACCCAGTTGCACATCGGTTAAAAACGCGGCGGCAATCAACACGCCATCGACAAAATTATGAATACTGTCGCCCACGATAATCAAAACGCCCGCCGAATGATGCTCATGATCCTGATGACTGTGAGACTGCGATTCGTCACCATGCGCTTCACAAGACCCGGAGTGACAGTGTCGCCAGATCAGCAACTTTTCCAGGATAAAAAACGACAAAATACCGGCCAAAATAGTGCCGGATAAAAGCTGGATTCTATCCGGCTGCACTTCTTCAAATGCATGAGGAATCAGCCCCCAGAAAGCAACTGTTAGCAATGCGCCTATCGCAAAACTTATTCCGTGAGGCAGAATCCGGTTTCTTTTCTCTTCCGGTAATAATAAAAACACACTTGCCGCCAACACGCTTAAGACACCGCCAATTGCAGTAAAAATAATGATAAAAAGCAATAAATTCAATGTCAGTCTCTCCAGATAAGTGTAGCCATACGACCGGTTTCACCATCCCGGCGATACGAATAAAAACGTTTTTTTTCAGTAAAGGTACAATAATGGCCTCCGTAGATTTGCTCTACTCCAAACTGAGCCAGATTGATCCGCGCCAGACAATAAATATCAGCCAGCCATTTATTGTCCGGCAGCGGTCTGAATGCCGAAGCGAAGTCAACAGATCTGCTCACAAAAGCATCTCTGACCTCGGCGCCCACTTCAAAACAATCCGCGCCAATGGCAGGTCCCAGCCAAACCATGACATCATGACTTTCCATAACCTCAAGCGTCCGCTCGACAATATCCGCTAACAACCCTCGCCAACCCGCATGAATTGCAGCCACCACATGACCGTCTCCGGCAACAAACAACAGCGGCAGACAATCCGCCGACAAAACCGCACAAACAATATTGCGCTGATCAGTAAAACTGCCATCTGCCTGTACTATTTTTTGATCCTGACCGGCTTTTACGATATTGGTTCCATGTACCTGCTGTAACCACGAAGGTTCTGCCGGAAGCTGCAGCATAGTTTTAATGATTTCCCGATTTGACAAAACATCTTTTGTTTGATCATA
>CAYNIU010000042.1:0-18552 GCA_964397365.1 uncultured Methylomarinum sp.
TGATGTTACAGATACAGAAAATATTGTTACCATTCCATCCAAAACAAAGGAAATTGTTCACACGATCAAATCAGGTGAAAGCCTTTCAACGATCTTCTCACAGTTAAATCTCAGCAAATCAGATTTACACAAAATCATTCATGCAAACGCAACTGGCAAACAATTTGCGTCAATATCCCCCGGCAAAAATTTAGTGGCTAAAATCAATCAAAACGGTGAACTTGAGCAACTTGTTTATGCAAAAAGTTCTATTGATTCTTTGATTGCCAATCGCATGAATGACCACTTTGAAGTAAAAATAACCAGCAAGCCAATTGATCACGAGATCAGCAGCGCACAGGCTACAATTCGATCTTCTTTATTTTTAGATGGTAAAAAAGCTGGGCTATCCGATAAACTGATTATGGAATTGGCCAATATTTTTGCGTGGGATATTGATTTCGCTCTGAATTTAAGAGAGGGCGACCAGTTTACTGTTGTTTATGAAAAGCTATTTGTAGACGGCAAGGAATTTGACACGGGTGAGATCATATCGGCCGAGTTTGTTAATCAAGGTAATGTTTTTACCGCCGTACGCTTTAAAGACCCGCAAGGTAATATTAATTATTACACTCCTGAAGGCAAAAGTATGCGGAAGGCATTTTTACGCACTCCGGTTGACTTTGCCCGTATCAGTTCCCGCTTTAACCTAAAACGCAAACACCCTGTTTTAAACAGGATTCGCGCCCATAAGGGTGTCGATTACGCGGCCAGAACAGGAACTCCCGTTAAATCAACCGGTGACGGTAAAATTATCTACCGCGGCCGGAAAGGTGGCTATGGCAGAGTTGTCATTGTTCAACACGGCCAAAAATACACAACGTTATATGCCCATTTATCAGGCTATAAAAAAGGCCAACGAAAAGGAAACCGGGTCAAGCAGGGTCAGGTCGTTGGCTATGTAGGCCAATCAGGTTTAGCGACAGGCCCACACCTACATTACGAATTCCGCGTCAATGGGATACACCGCAATCCATTGACTGTCAAATTGCCCCATGCCAGCCCTATCAAAAAGTCATTGCTAGCTGAATTTAAAGCCCAATCCGAACCGTTGCTGGCGCAACTTAATAAAGCAAAAGCAAGCAATTTACTGGCACAAACTCAACAATAACTCGTGCAAGAGCTTTATATAGGACTAATGTCTGGGACCAGTCTCGATGGAATTGATGCTGGTCTTGTTGAGTTTTGTGATAAAAAATGTAAGGTTATGGGCTTTCATTATCAGCCTTTTCCTGACTCACTCAAACAGAAAATAAATAAACTTAGTCAACCTGCAGAAGCGGTTCTACTAAGCGATTATGGTTCCATGGATACTCGCCTGGGTTATTTATTTGCAAATGCTGTAAATTCCCTACTGAAAAAAACCAAATACAGCGCAGACAATATTTCTGCAATTGGCAGTCACGGTCTTACCATTCACCATGCCCCACAGAGCCAATATCCGTTTTCTTTGCAAATAGGCGACCCTAATATTATTGCCGAAATAACCGGCATCACTACAATTGCCGATTTTCGCAGACGTGACATTGCTGCGCATGGACAGGGGGCGCCGCTAGTTCCTGCATTTCATCAGTATTTTTTTGGCTGTCATGAGAAAAATATCTGTGTAGTCAATATCGGCGGCATCGCTAATATCACTGTAATTAATAAAGAGCTTGTTTTAGGATTTGATACTGGTCCCGGCAATACATTGATGGATTATTGGATCCACAAAAACCTGAACAAAAATTACGACAAAAACGGCGAGTGGGCTCGCAATGGCTCGGTTCAGCATGATTTACTGCTGCGTTTGAAAAATGATCCTTACTTTAACAAACCACCAGCCAAAAGCACTGGAAAAGAATATTTTTCCAGTTTATGGTTGGAAAATGAACTCAATCGTCATTACCCAAAGCTAAGCGCACAAGATATACAAGCCACACTATGTCAGCTAACAGCCGACTCAATTACAGATGCCATTAAAAAATATGCTGCAACGACACAACTGTCATTGATTTGTGGCGGCGGTTGCCATAATCACTACTTACTGGAATTGATCAGGCAAAGTCTACAACACCCGGTTGCGACCACCAATGATTACGGCATCAGTCCTGATCATGTCGAAGCGGTTGCTTTTGCCTGGCTGGCCAGACAAACCATGCATAGACAACCCGGCAATTTATACAAAACAACGGGAGCATCTGCTCCCGTCATTCTGGGAGGAATATATCAGTAATCACGCCGAAAAGGATGAACCACAACCACAAGTAGTTGTTGCATTAGGGTTACGAATGACAAACTGAGCGCCAGACAAATCTTCTTTATAATCAATTTCCGCCCCACCCAGATATTGAATACTCATGGAATCGATTAACACAGTGACACCACCATTTTCAATTTTGGTATCATCCTCATTAACCTCCTCATCAAACGTAAACCCATATTGAAAACCTGAACAACCACCGCCGGAAATATACACTCTCAACTTCAGATTATCATTTCCTTCTTCAGCAATTAACGCACCGACTTTCTCTGCTGCACTATCTGTAAATATAATTGGATCGGCCATAACGACTCTTTAAACAATTGGATAAATGCTAAATTATGACTATACCCAGCATTTTAGTCAAGATTTATGGATAAAGCGCTACCGTCTCCAAACCGATTTCTTCGGTGTAGCCAAACATCAGATTCATATTCTGCACCGCCTGCCCCGCAGCGCCTTTAACCAGATTATCAATAACAGACAGTATCACCACGATATCTCCACCTTGTGGTTGATGAATGGCAATCTGACAGCGATTGCTGCCTCTGACATTACGGGTATCGGGATGAGTCCCTGTCGGCAATACGTCGACAAAATGCTCGTTAACATAACGCTGCTCAAACAGCGCTTGAATATCTTCCCCCTGAGTGTTTAATCGACCATACAAGGTTGCATGAATCCCTCTAATCATCGGCGTTAAATGCGGTACGAAAGTGAGTCCAATATTTGCCTCCGCCACTTTTTGCAAACCTTGGGCAATTTCCGGCAAGTGCCGGTGTCCACCGACGGCATAAGCCTTAAAACTTTCTCCCGTTTCACTCATTAACGACGAAACCTGAGCTTTACGTCCAGCTCCGCTGACACCTGATTTTACGTCGGCAATGAGATGCTCAAAATCAATTAATCCATTTTCAATCAAGGGTAAAAAGCCCAATTGCACCGCTGTTGGATAACACCCCGGGCAAGCCAGCAACCGAGTTTTTCTGATTGCTTCACGATTAACTTCCGGCAAGCCATAAACTGCCTCAGCAATCAAATCAGGACAGGCGTGTTCCATTCCATACCATTGACTCCATTGACGATGATCTTTAAGCCTGAAGTCTGCCGACAAATCAATCACTTTTACGCCGCGCATCAGCAATTGTCCTGCCATGAGCATAGCCGTACCATTAGGGGTGGCAAAAAACACCACATCACAAGTCGCCAAGGCGTCGATTTGCGGTTCGCTAAAAACCACATCACATAAACCTCTTAAACTGGGATAGATCGCATCTACTCGTTTTCCGGCATCGGATCGGGAGGTCACTACCGCCACATCAACGTAGTGGTGTAACACCAGAATCCTTAATAACTCAACACCTGTATACCCGGTTCCACCGACAATTCCTGCACGAATCATTTTATGTCTTATCTCACTCAATTGTTAAATCAACATCTTTTAGATGTCTATATAATACGCTTAATTGACTCTCTAAATAAGATCCAAAATGATCGTTATCAAAATTACTTCTACCGGTGGACCTGAAGTTTTAACGACGACAGAAACACCTTCTCCAAAACCATCTGAACATCAGGTTTTGATTAAAGTCGCCGCCGCCGGCGTTAACAGACCGGATGTAATGCAGCGCCAAGGTTTGTATCCACCACCAGTCGGCGCTTCGGAAATTCCAGGACTGGAAATAGCCGGCAGCATCATTGAAACCGGCGCCAAAGTTACGCATTTAAAAACAGGCGACAAAGTTTGTGCACTGGTCACGGGCGGTGGTTATGCTGAATACTGCCTGGCAAGTGCTTCGCTCTGCCTTCCAATTCCGGCGGGATTTGATTTTATTCAGGCTGCCGCTCTGCCGGAAACTTTTTTCACAGTATGGAGCAACCTCTTTACCCGCGCTCAATTGCAAAAAACCGAAACCTTACTGGTTCATGGCGGCGGCAGCGGGATTGGCACAACCGCCATTCAACTCGCTAAAGCATTTGGTGCGACTGTTTTTATCACCGCCGGAAGCGATGAAAAATGCCATTTCTGTAGTGAATTGGGCGCTGATGCTGCCATTAACTATAAACAACAGGATTTTGTCAAAGAAATCAGTAGACTTACTAATGGCAACGGCGTCAATGTAATTCTGGATATGGTGGCTGGCGACTATTTCCCTCGCAACCTGAAATGTCTAGCAACAGAAGGAATACTGGTTCAAATAGCCATTCAGAACGGTGCAAAAAGTAAAATTAACTTGTGGTCGGTTATGCAAAAACGCCTAACCATTACCGGCTCCACATTAAGAGCGCGAGAAGACAGTTTTAAAGCCGCTATTGCCCGACAATTACAACAAGAAGTTTGGCCGTTACTTGAAACCGGAACAATCAAACCGGTTATTCACAGCACATTTCCCTTAACAGAGGCCACTGCAGCACACCAATTAATGGAAAGCGGTTTACATACAGGTAAAATTATTTTAACAATAGAAGAAAATTAGCAACCAGAGAGGACATTTATTTTTCCATTTCCCTAATGCAATTATTTAATCACAGCATCAGGAAAAGATAATTGTTTCCAGGCTTCATAAAGTACAATTGCCACGGTATTTGAAAGATTGAGACTACGACTCTCCTGCTTCATCGGTAAATACAGCTTTAAAGAAGGATCAAGCTGATAGAGAAAGGTGTTTGGCAGACCCCGCGTTTCCGGCCCGAACAGCAAGGCGTCGCCACATTGAAAGGTCGCTTCGCTATAGATGCTTGTACCTTTGGTCGTCAAGGCAAACAACCTGTCAGGCCTGGCTTTTTCAAGATAACTTTGCAAAGAAGCGTACTGTCTGACATTGACCCATTCGTGATAATCTAATCCGGCTCTGCGCAATTTTTTGTCGTCCATGTCAAACCCCAACGGTTGAATCAAATGCAACTGTGCGCCTGTATTGGCGCACAGTCTGATGATATTGCCTGTATTAGCTGGAATTTCCGGCTCATAAAGTACAATATCAAGCATTATTAACTATTTCACATCAACTGGAGTCAGTTTCCAAATATCATCATTGTAATCACTGATGGTACGATCCGTGGAAAATTTACCACTGGAAGCGGTATTAAGAATACTCATCCGCGTCCATTGCTCTCTATCTTGAAAAAGCTCAGCGACACGTCTTTGAGCATCCACGTAACTTCGAAAATCGGCAATTGTCATCCATGGATCGTGAGGAGACTTGATAGAACCAATAATGTCATCAAAAATACCCGGCTCAAACTGGTTAAAATGTCCGCATTCCAGTAATTTCATAACCCCTTGTAAATCGGGATCCTCGTCAATAATAGCTTGAGGATTATAACCTTGTCGCATTTCTTCAACCTCATCCTCAGTCAAACCGAATAAAAAGAAGTTTTCATCACCCACTTCTTCTCTGATTTCAATATTGGCGCCGTCCAAAGTGCCAATTGTCAGTGCACCGTTCATCATGAACTTCATATTGCCAGTTCCCGATGCTTCCTTGCCGGCCGTGGAAATCTGTTCTGACAAATCGGCACCCGGACAAATTTTCTCCATCGCGGACACCCGGTAATTCGGCATGAACACCAACTTCAGCTTATCTCCAACATCAGGGTCATTATCAATAACATGAGCGACATTATTGATCAGTTTGATAGTCTTTTTCGCCATCGCATAGCCGGGTGCCGCCTTGCCGCCAATCAAAACGCAACGATTAGTCCAGTTTTCGGCATCGCCACGTTTAATACGATCATACAAATGAATGACATGCAGCACATTCAGTATTTGTCGCTTGTATTCATGAATCCTTTTAACCTGCACGTCAAACAAGGCATTAATATCAATATTAATATCATGCACTTCTTTTTTGAAATCAACTAGACGTTGCTTACTGGCCTGCTGTAATTCATACCATTTTTTTCTGAATTTGGCATTATCAGCATAAGGCTTCAGCCGTTCCAGTTGTGACAAATCAGTGATCCAACCATCACCAATGGTATCAGTAATCAGACTGGCAAGTTCGGGGTTACAGGCTGCCAACCAACGTCTAGGTGTCACGCCATTGGTTTTGTTGTTAAATTTTTCTGGCCAGAATTCATAAAAATCTCTAAACAAGCCTTCCTGTAACAGTTTTGAATGCAACTCCGCCACACCGTTAACGGAAAAACTACCGACGATTGCCAGATAAGCCATACGAACCTGCTTGTCATGCCCTTCTTCGATAATGGACATTCTTCTCATTCGGTCAAAATCACCCGGCCAGTGGGCTGACACTTCTGCCATAAATTGCGCATTGATTTCAAAAATAATTTCCATCAACCTTGGCAACATGCTCTGCATTAATCCTACCGACCATTTTTCCAATGCTTCCGGCAATAAAGTATGGTTGGTATAGGCCATGGTTTTACGGGTAATGTCCCAGGCATCATCCCATTCCAACCCATGAATATCCACCAACAATCTCATTAACTCGGCAACAGCAACACTTGGATGAGTATCATTCAACTGAAAACAGTTTTTTTCGGCAAAATCGGTGAAATCATGACCATGCCTGCCCACCCAGTTGGCAATCACATCCTGTAAGCTGGCTGATGCTAGTAAGTATTGCTGTTGTAACCTCAAAGCCTTACCATTTTCATTGGCATCATTTGGGTATAACACCATAGTAATATTTTCAGCCGTATTTTTAGCGGCAACCGACTCGGCATAATCACCGGCATTAAATTCCTGTAGATTAAACTCCTCTGTTGCCGTAGCCTTCCAAAGTCGCAGGGTATTCACAGTGCCATTTTTGTAGCCAGGAACAGGTGTATCAAAAGGAACAGCTAAAACATCATGTGTATTTACCCAATTAACCCGACTATGACCATGCTCATCAAGGTAGGTTTCTGTATGTCCCCCAAATTTTACCCGATGCGTATATTCAGGGCGCTCAATTTCCCAAACATTACCATTCCGCAACCAGTGATCAGGTTTTTCCACTTGTTCGCCATTTTCAATGACCTGTGTAAACATCCCGTATTCATATCGCAAACCATAGCCGGTTACCGGTAATTGTAATGTCGCACAACTATCAATAAAACAGGCTGCCAAACGTCCCAAACCACCATTACCCAGTCCGGCATCAGGCTCGGCATCAATCAGTTCTTCAATTTCAAGCCCCAAATCATAAAGCGCCTGACTAATGACATCATCAACACCCAGATTCAACATGGCATTACTGAGGGAACGTCCCATTAAAAACTCCATGGACAAATAAAACGCCCTTTTACAATTTTGATCCCGATAAGCATTATAGGTTTTTTTCCAACGCTCAATTAATCGGTCGCTGATCGCCATGGCTAAAGCTTCGTAGGCATAATGTGGAGAACGGCAGTTCTCATCCCGTCCCAGACGATGGCCATAATAACGTCTAAAATCAGCAACAAAAGATTTTTCATCAAGGCCTAGTTTGGGCAGCCGGGTTATATTGGCCTTAGGTGTACTTTTCTGAAAGCGACTCGTGGGCATAATTAATACCTGTTATATAGTTTTTAAATTCCACATACTAAAAAAGTCAATCAGGTGAAAATATTCACTTAAACAGGATTCTTATCTTTGCTAAGAATCCACTGTTTGTCTTTTTTGTCTTTGACTGTTTTCGGGTAAATAAGGAGTTGTCTGGAAAAATTAATTCAATTTACCATGACATTGCTTATATTTTTTCCCTGACCCACAAGGACAAGGTTCGTTTCGGCCGACTTTTTTAGTGTCTCGAACAAAAGGTTGCGACTCAGTCGGAGCATCCTCTTCAGGTAACGTCCCCTCTTGCTCCTGAACCACATTGACTTCAGCATGTTCAAAATGCATTTCCTGTGGCGCTTGCCTTTGCTCATCGAGTGCTTGCACATCCTCTTCCTGGGAAACCTGTACTTTTGCCAGAATGCCAATCACTTCATATTTGATATGATCCAGCAAACTAGCGAACATCTCAAACGATTCGCGCTTATATTCTTGTTTGGGGTCTTTTTGGGCATAGCCTCGAAAATGAATTCCCTGGCGTAATTGATCCATAGCCGCCAAATGTTCTTTCCAGCTATTATCCAGAACCTGCAACATCACTGATTTTTCAAAATGCCTGAACACCTCAGGAGTGATTTGCTGTTCTTTTTCCTTACTAGCCTGCTCCATTGCCTCGACAATTAATTTACGCAGGTTTTCTTCATGCAATGAATGATCCTTATCGAGCATTTCACGCAACGGCAAAGACAAATTGAATTCCTGTTGTAAATGTTCTTCCAGACCCTGAATATCCCATTGCTCCTCCATAGTTTTAGGGGGAATATACTGGGTAATTACGTTATTCACGACATCTGCCCGTATTGCGCTAATCGTTTCACTGATATCATCGGCTGCCATCAATTCATTACGCCGAGCATAAATCACTTTCCGCTGATCGTTAGCGACATCATCATAAGCCAAAATTTCCTTACGCATATCAAAGTTACGACCTTCGACTTTGCGTTGTGCATTTTCGATAGACCGGGTTACCCAAGGATGCTCAATCGCCTCACCCTCCTCCATCCCCAGTTTTTTCATCAGATTGGCAACGCGTTCCGAGGCGAAAATACGCATCAAATCATCTTCCAGAGACAGATAAAAACGAGTTGATCCGGGATCGCCCTGACGACCTGAACGTCCACGCAACTGATTATCAATCCGACGAGATTCATGACGTTCCGAACCAATGACATGCAATCCACCACTAGCCAGTACTTTTTCATGTCTGTCCAGCCAAGCGCCTCGTACTTTTTCTTTTTCCGCAGCGGTTGCCTCTTCCCCTAAAGCTTTAATCTCTGCCTCCAGATTTCCACCTAACACAATATCAGTACCTCGTCCGGCCATATTAGTCGCGATTGTGACTGCACCCGGCATTCCGGCCAACTCGATAATATGCGCCTCCCGCTCATGCTGTTTGGCATTCAAAACTTCATGCTTGATATTGTGTTTTTTCAGCAAGGTCGAAATTAATTCGGAATTTTCGATTGATGTCGTACCCACCAATACCGGCTGACCGCGCTTAACACAATCCTTAATATCTTCAATAACAGCGTTATATTTTTCCCGTGCGCTCAAATAGACCAAGTCGCCTTTATCCTCACGAATCATCGGCCTGTGAGTAGGAATAACGACAACCTCCAGTCCATAGATTTTATTCAGCTCAAAGGCCTCAGTATCAGCCGTACCTGTCATACCGGATAATTTTTCATACAGCCGGAAATAATTCTGAAAAGTAATCGACGCCAGCGTCTGATTTTCTTCCTTGATAGGAACGCCTTCTTTCGCTTCAACCGCCTGGTGCAAGCCTTCAGACCAGCGTCTTCCAGTCATCATTCGACCGGTAAATTCATCAACAATAATAATTTCATTGTTAACGACCACATAATCGACATCTCGCTGAAACAACGCATGAGCACGTAAAGAGGCATTCAGATAATGCATCAGTCTTATATTAGTCGCATCATAAAGACTAGCGCCCTCTTCCATCAATCCATGTTCAACCATTAGCCGTTCAACACGCTCATGACCTTCTTCGGTCAAATGAATTTGTCGAGTTTTTTCATCCACTGAATAGTCCCCGGGCATTTTCTCCTGTTGTTCAGGATCATCCACTTTTTCCTGTTTACTCAGGAAAGGGATTATTTCATTCACTTTCAGATAAATTTCTGTACTTTCGTCAGTTGGCCCGGAAATAATCAATGGCGTTCTGGCTTCGTCAATCAAAATTGAATCCACCTCATCGACAATGGCAAAATTCAGCGTCCTCTGAACCTTTTGATCCAGATTAAACGCCATATTATCGCGAAGATAATCAAAGCCAAATTCATTGTTGGTTCCATACGTAATATCAGCGGCATAAGCTGCTTTACGCTCAGCATGCCCTAAATCACTGACTATAACTCCCGTCTTCAAACCTAAAAAAGCATATAATCGCCCCATCCACTCAGCATCGCGACTGGCCAGATAATCATTTACAGTGACCACATGTACGCCATGTCCGGGCAATGCATTCAAGTAAGCGGCCAAGGTCGCCATCAGCGTTTTACCTTCCCCGGTTTTCATTTCGGCGATTTTGCCATCATTCAGTACCATACCGCCGATGAGCTGCACATCAAAATGGCGCATTCCAAAAACCCGGGCTGATGCCTCGCGCACCGTCGCAAATGCTTCGGGTATTAATCCATTCAATTTCTCACCTTGAGCGAGACGATCCCGAAACTCCTGTGTTTTTGCCTTTAACGCATCATCAGATAGCTTTTCATACTCAGAAGCCAGAACATTAATTTTTCCAACCAGCTTCCGCTTTTTCTTTACCAGCCTGTCGTTACGGCTTCCAACTACAAATTTAACCAGCTTACCCAGCATGTTTTTTTCCGGTGAGAATTACTAAAAAAATTGATTCAAAATCCGAGCATTATATACTGCATTTACCCATTCACAAAGCAAGACGACGCTAAAAAATAACTACAGCCTTAACTCAAGCAATAGAGATGCCAAGCAGACGCCCTCTACCGAAACCGGTCAATCCTTGTAAAAAATCAAATTCAACGCCCGTCCACACACAAAAAACCGGCAACAATTGCCTTTCAGCTTATTTCGCCACTCACCCGACCAAAAAGACAAGCCATTGATTATATTGCAAATACCAAAGTGTTGTCTTTTCCCGCCACTAGCTTGTATAAACAATTTATTTATTAACGTACAAAATCTTTCTTTTTTATGTGACGGGATCGAATAGCCATGTATAATGGCAGCCAATATTGTCAGGTAAGAAATTGTTGTCTCCTCAGTCTTCAATTGGATCAACATCGTTGTTTTCCGCTACCCGCTTTATTAAAACTTAACGTACTACGCCAGTGAAAACCGGCACTTTATTTTAGCAAGAGAAAATTATGTCAGATCTAGTAGAAGGCACCGTAAAATGGTTTAACGATGAAAAAGGCTTTGGCTTCATCGAGCAGGAAGGTTCAAAAGATGTATTCGTACATTTTAGCGCAATCAATGGTAACGGCCGTAAATCCTTAGCGGAAGGTCAGCGTGTCACCATGGAAGTCACAATGGGTCAAAAAGGACCTCAGGCAGAAAACGTCACCGCTTTATAAGAATATTGTACCAGGCAGTCAACCATCCAGATTGACTGCCTTATTTCTACTGTCAGGCAATTAAAGCAGCTTCCCCCATAAGTCGTAGTCATCAGCTTCTTCAAATTCAACTTTGACGAAATCACCTGCTGTTAAATGCGTGGCGCCATCAATAAACACCTGCCCATCAATCTCAGGTGCATCAGATTTGCTACGTGCAACCGCCCCTTCCTCAACAACCTCGTCAATCAATACTGTTTCTTTTTTACCAACCCGCTGTTGCAGACGACCTGCGCTTATTTCTGCCTGATGCGCCATAAAACGCGCTAGACGCTCCTCCTTAATCTGCTCCGGTATCGCCCCAGGTAAATCATTGGCTCGCGCACCTTTAACCGGCGAATAAGCAAAACACCCGACCCTATCCATTTGCGCTTCGCTTAAAAACTGCAATACCTCATCAAACTCCCGCTCTGTTTCGCCGGGAAAACCCACGATAAAAGTACTGCGAAGAGTAATATCCGGACAAATTTCTCGCCAGGCGCGAATTCTCTCCAGATTGTTTTCTCGAGCTGCCGGTCTTTTCATCAACTTCAAAACCCGGCTGCTGGCATGTTGAAAAGGAATATCCAAATACGGCAGAATTCTCCCCTCAGCCATTAACGGAATCACCTCATCAACATGAGGATAAGGATAAACATAATGCATTCTGACCCAAATTCCCAGATTACTCAAGGCGGCAGCCAAATCATAAAACCGTGTTTTGACACTACGACCATTCCAGTTCCGGCTTTGGTATTTCAAATCCAGACCATAAGCACTGGTATCCTGTGAAACCACCAGTAATTCTTTAACTCCCGCTTCAGCTAGGCGCTCGGCCTCCAATAAAACATCGTCAATGGGCCGACTGACCAAATCGCCACGCATTGATGGAATAATGCAAAAAGTGCAGCGATGATTACAGCCCTCAGATATTTTCAAATAGGCATAATGTCCGGGCGTCAGCTTAACCCCTTGGGGTGGAATCAAACGGGTAAACGGATTATGAGCCGGCGGCAAATGCTCATGCACAGCCTCCACCACCTCATCAGTGGCATGAGCGCCGGTAATTTTCAGCACCTGTGGATGACGAGCCAGAATTTCGTCCTGTCTCACCCCCAGGCAACCAGTCACAATCACCTTGCCATTCTCAGCCAAAGCCTCTCCAATACTGTCCAGAGATTCTTCAACCGCAGCATCAATAAAACCGCAGGTATTCACGATAACCAGATCAGATTGCTGATAATTGGGTGACACCTGATAACCTTCCGCCCGTAGCCGGGTTAGAATCTGCTCGCTGTCAACCAGGGCTTTTGGACAACCCAAACTGATAAAGCCAACACTGGGATTACTCATAACAATCTCTCAAAAAATGACATATTCTATCTGAATATGCTTGCTCATATTTACAAACAGGTGGGTGGCTTAGGCAAACCAGCGCATTTACAAGCACACTTTAACGGCCCGTCAGGAAATAACCGATGCAAATAACGGCTATTCCCTTTCTCCTCACCTAATTCATGACGTATGGCCTTGATAAAACCCCGGGCATTAGGCAAGTGTTTGAACTTTTGATAATAACTACGAATAAAAAGCAGTATTTCCCAATGTGCATCAGTCATTTCAACCCCCTGCAACCGGCTCATTGTAAGTGCTACCTGCTTATTCCATTGCCTATAATCGCACAAAAAACCTTCTTCAGTAGTCTGTAATTCGACACCATTGACCATCAGCGCCATGTTTTAATCACCTTATTTTTGACCGTTAATTCAACCAACCCAGAATATTCAATAACAAGCACACCAGCCAGCAATTTCGCCTGAGCAATCCCCGTGACTTCCAAATCATCCTGCAATACATACAACCGACAAGTTTTCTCCATTAACTGTTTAAAATAGGCGTTTAAAGTATGTCCAGTCATAGCATTCCAAACAGCGGCTTCATGAAAAACCACATCGTCACCATTGCCAATTCGGGCAATAACAGCCAAATCAATCGGGGATCGAAAAATAAGATGTACCATTATTATTCCACATGCGTCAGTTTCAAACCGACAATACCGATAACGATCATTACAATTGACACCAACCTGATCAATTCAGCCGACTCCTTAAACAATAGAATACCCAACACTGCAACACCGACGGCGCCCATTCCCGTCCAGACAGCATAAGCCGTACCCAGTGGCAAAGTTTTAATCGACAACATCAATAAATAAAAACTGGCGCCGCCGGAAATCATGGTAATAATGCTAGGCCACAATTTTGTAAAACCGTCATTATATTTAAGGCTCAAGGCAAAAATAATCTCAGAACAACCCGCGAAAAACAATAATATCCAACCCACTTAAATATCCTTAAACAATGCATAAAAAAGCTAGATATTCTACAATACAAGGTCGAACAACCTGTAAAATCTTTACCGTTATTTATGGAAAAAAAATCTGAATACTTTGTTAAAAATCCTAAACTGATTTTCAAACATCTAAATAAGTTAGTTAAACAAAACAGCTTGATTTCAGCCCATTTTGGCGACAATAACGAATCATTCCTGACGACCATTCTAGATCTGGATCTCAAGAAACACCAGATCAAACTTGATTACGGTCCCAAGGAATATCTAAACAAACTGTTATTAGCCTCAAACAATGTAGAATTCAGAACCGAACTTAACGGTATCAAGGTTGCTTTTAGTGGACAAAAAATAAGCAGAACAAAAAGCAATGGACAGATTGTTTTTGTTATGCCTATACCCGCCATACTTTTTTGGATGCAGCGCAGAAAATTTTATCGGGTAAAGGTACCGCTTTCCCACAACAGCTATTGCAAAATCTCATTTAAAGATGAAAAGGAAGAAACACCACAAATGGTTAAATTCAAACTGATGGATCTCAGTATTTCAGGAATCGCTTTCTTTAGTGACCAAAAAGAATTTTCAGATATGTTGAATCTTGGCAACACTATAGAACATTGCGAACTGTGCCTAGGTAATTCAAGCCCTATAAACCTATCGTTAACAGTTAAGGATAAAATCAATCTGCTTCCAGACAGACCCGATAAAGGACAACGGATAGGATGCTCTTTCACTCAAATCACCCCTGCCAGCGAATCAATCATCCAACGTTATATGCAGGAAATAGAGCGGGAACTCAGGAATATTCGCCAATAGTTTTATAAAAAATTAAATAACGACAGGTTCTGCACTTTTGCGAATGCCTGCTGTGCAGCCTGCAGAGCCGTATTTTGCAAGTTAAACCGGCTGATCGCCTGTGCATAATCCAAATCCTGGGTATCAGACAATGCTGACCGCAAATCCACCAAGTATCCATCGTTGTATTGTGACTGAAAATCAATTGCTTTAAGTCTGGCTCCCACTGTCGAACGAACAGAAATAATATTTTCAAACGCTGTATTTATTTTCCCTAAAGTCGAAGCCTGGGGAGTTCCTGCTTTTAGCTCACTGGAAAATTTCTGAATAAAATCAAACACACTATCTCCGGCGCCACTGGCAGAAGGGCCAAAAATACTGTTTCCGCTATCGCCATCGGTAATTTGTCTGCTCTCACTGATCTGAATACTGCGTTGATTATTATCGCCATTATAGGAATAGGGCGAACCTGGCGTAAAAGGAACCTGTTTGGTCATCAACCCTGAAAAAATATATTCCCCGTTTGCCCCTTGTGTATTTGCCAGCGAAAGCAATTGATCATTCAGTTGATCAAATTCAGCGGCAATAGCTCGCTTGTCGCTCAAGTTATTAATGCCATTTAAACCCTGCAACCCCAAATCTTTCAATCTATTCATAACATCCAAAGCACTTCGCAGGGTACTTTCTTCCAGTCCCAGACGCTGCTTAACAGTATCAATATTTCGCTGATACTGTTCAACCTGGTCTATACGCTGCTGAAAAACAATAACCTGACTGGCCGCAACAGGATCATCGCTTGGCAACAATATTTTTGTACCCTTAGCTAACTGTAGCTGAGACTGGATAACCTTGGTTTGTTGCTTCAACATCGAATTAACGCCTAATTGCTGACGCCAGGCTGTTGATATTTTCATAACCCCTACCTTACACTATTTAAAAGTGTTTCAAATATGGTCTTGGTTGTTGCAATTGCTTGTGATGATGCCTGATATGACTGCTGTAACTTGATCAAATCCGCCGTCTCTTCATCCAGGTTGACGCCAGATACACTGCTCCACTGTTCTTTTGCATTATTTAACAGCGTCTCCTGCGCCGAAGCACTAACTTTGGCCGAACTGACTAGGCCGCCAATAGTTGAGACTATTTGTGTATAAGCCTGTTGAAAGCTAGAAGTTCCAGCCGACATACCTGTTTTATTTTCCAAGGCGGCCAATAACAAAGCATTTCTGTTATCTCCGGGCAATGCTCCACCACTTGCATTCTGACTGCTTGCCGCTGCAATTTTTCTGGGGTCGGTGATATTGACAGCGATCAATTTGGCTGCCGAATAGGCCGGCCTGATCAAAAATGAATCACCGGCAACAGGCACTGTCGCACCTAATGTAATCGTAATGCCTGGCAATGTATCCGTACCACTGGCAACCAACTGTCCACCCGACACAGTCAGATTAATTGAAGCATTATCACTGACCCGGGTCAAAGTATATGTCGGTCCGGCGCCACTGACATCCAGGCGATAGTCACTGGCCGTAATATTGCCGATATTAGCCGGATCAAATGCCGCTGATATCGTCCCCGTATTGGTTACCCCTCCACTTACCGGTACATTAGCAATTCCGGAAAAAAAGTCCACTCCGGCATTTCCATCCAAATCAAAGCCTGTTTTGTGCACTTTATTAAATTCCATAGCCACACTGGCGGCAATTGCCCCCAGTTGTTGCTGAGCCGGATTCAACACCTCGTCCCTGAACCTTAACGCACCGACCATTTCCCCGCCGGACAACTGCTGAGTAACAATTAACACATTACTGGCATCAGGCTCTTTCACACCGATCTCCAGTCGCGTAGGATCCAGAACTGATTGCTGCTGAATCACTTGACTGGCGCTACCCGAAAGCACTAATTTCTGGCCTTTACCAATAAACACGCTGACCATGTTATTATTACTAGGCACCACGGCCACATCAACAAGCTTCGATAACTTATTTAACAATTGATCCCGCTCATCAAGCAAATCATTAGCCTTAAACGCCCCTTTGGACTGGCTGGTCGCCTCAGCAATTCTGATATTTAAATCTGCAATAGATTTTGCAAATGAATTAATATCATTGATATTTGCATTGATATTGCTATTGACCTGAGAGCGTAACTCATCAAGTCGGCCATTCATTGTCGAAAACCGCTGAGTCAGTGTTTCACCTTCCGCCAGCAATGTCTGTCTGGCTGGAATCGAAGCCGGATCATCGGCGACATCATTAACAGCATTAAAAAGCTGCTTAATAGCAGGTGACAACCCCGTTACCGGATCCGCAAGCAGATTATCCACTTGTGAAGATAAAACCTGGTAACGATTTGCATCACCAAATGCCGAGGTACTGGAACGCAATTGAGTGGTTATAAATTCATCATAACTACGAACGATATTTTTAATCTTGACGCCTTTGCCCAAATACCCGGAGCTGGTATACTCTGACGCATTGGTACCTAGTTCAACCCGTTGACGACTATAGCCTTCGGTATTTACATTGGCGATATTGTTACTGACAGTCTGTAAAGAACGCTGTAAAACCATCAGACTGGATACAGCTGTCCCTAATATTCCTGATGCCATACGTTCCCCCTTAGTCTTTATTCATAACATTACCTACTTGCCATCACGACAGGGTTGCTGTTACTAAATTTACTGCGGTAAATACGCATCACCTTGTCCGCATAATCCGGATCAGTCGCATAACCTGCTTGCTGTAATTCATGCATATATTGTTCCGGGTCTGAAGCCATTTTTATGGCGTTAGCGTAACGGGGATTGTTTTTAATAAATTCCACATAATCATTAAAACTACTCTGATATGAATCATAAGCTCTGAAAGCGGCCATTTTTTTCCGCCCTATGCCAGCCTCAAATTCAAGCGATGACCTACTTATTTGTCTCCCTTTCCAGGACTTATCGGCTTTAATATTAAAAAGATTAAAACTACTCTCGCCATTGCTTTTACTAATGACAGAACGCCCCCAGCCGGTTTCCAAGGCAGCTTGGGACAACAATATATTCGGATCCACACCTAACTCAGTCGCCGCCTTCTTTGCAAAAGGGTGTAATTGTTTTATAAATTGCTCCTTGCCACTTATTAATCGCTCCTGCGGCCTATTTAATGCATTTTTGTTAACGTCTGGAATATTTTTCTCAACTTTCCGCTCTGACAGTTCTCCTGATTTTTTCATCATTACCATTCCAGGAACAACTGTCGCCGAACGTTTTAAATAATCTTCCAACCCCATTTTATCTTGTGGATCAGCAGCTTTTGGCGATAATTGTCGGGCAATCAAGTCGGCTAAACCCAGCCCCGGTTCACCCGATAGATGCAGCGCCAGTTGTTGGTCATACATATTCTGATAAAATTTGCTCTGATCACTATCGAAAATACCATCGGATAATTTGGCCTGCCGCATACTTTTTAGCACTTTACTTAGAAATATTGACTCAAATTGTTTAGCCACTTCCTTGATGGCTTCCGGACTGTTTTTTCTGGCTTCATTTTTTAATTTGGCTAAACCATTAAAATCGGTATATACATCAGCATTCTGTACATTCAACATAGCCTTTCCTATTTAAATAACAATCAGTTCCGCTCTTAAAGCGCCGGCTGATTTCAATGCTTCCAAAATAGCCACCAAATCGCTGGGAGCCGCACCGACAGCGTTCACAGCTTTCACAATTTCATCCAATGACACACCTGGATTAAAAACAAACATATGATTTCCACCGTCTTCATCCACCTTAATCTCCGACTGAGGCACTACAGCAGTTTGTCCGGCCGCCAGAGCATTGGGTTGACTCACTTGGATATTTTCACTGATGGTAACTGTCAAACTGCCGTGAGACACAGCTGCAGGCTGCACCCTAACCTTGCTATTAATCACAACGGTACCGGAACGAGAATTAACAATAACACGGGCGGGCGCATCATCAGGACTCACCGCAA
>CAYNIU010000043.1:0-17667 GCA_964397365.1 uncultured Methylomarinum sp.
CGGTTGAAAAGAAAGAAATTTCTCAATGGTTCCTTAAAATTACCGCTTATGCGGAGGAGTTGTTGCAGGATTTGGAAAAACTGGAGGGTTGGCCGGAACAGGTCAGAACCATGCAGGCTAACTGGATCGGACGTTCGGAAGGTCTGGAAATGGATTTCATTGTGGAAGGTCTGTCCGACCCCGTGCGTATTTATACCACTCGTCCTGATACCTTAATGGGGGCAACTTATGTGGCTGTGGCGGCGGAACATCCTGTGGCGTTGGCGGCAGCGCAAAATAATCTGGAAGTTAAGGCGTTTTTGGAACAATGCAAAGTCATGGAAACCTCGGAAGCGGCGATGGAAACCATGGAAAAGAAAGGTGTGGATTCCGGCGTTAAAGCTATACATCCCATTACCGGAGAACAGGTGCCGGTATGGATTGCCAACTTTGTATTAATGAGCTATGGAACCGGCGCGGTTATGTCAGTTCCGGGGCATGATCAACGTGATTACGAATTTGCCAAAAAGTACAATATACCAATAAAACAGGTTATTTATTCTAAAAATGGCGCTAATGATGATATTGCCGAACAGGCTTTTACCGAAAAAGGCATTCTGAAAAACTCGGATCAGTTTGACGGACTGACTTCTGCCGAAGCCTTTGACGCCATTGCTGATCAGTTGGAAAAAACAGGCAAGGGTCAGCGTAAAACCAATTTTCGTCTGCGTGACTGGGGGGTTTCCAGACAGCGTTATTGGGGAGCGCCTGTTCCTGTTATTTATTGTGATGATTGCGGAATGTTGCCGGTGCCCGAGTCTGATTTGCCGGTTGAGTTACCCCGGGACGTCGTGCTTGATGGTTCGCAGGCACCGTTGGCCGCGCATCACAGTTTTCCTCATGCTGAGTGTCCTCAATGTGGTAAAGCCGCACGTAGGGAAACGGATACTTTTGATACTTTTATGGAATCATCCTGGTATTTTGCCCGTTATGCTGGTGCCAGCGACGAAACTATGTTGTCGCCAGAAGCGGATTACTGGCTACCTGTGGATCATTATATCGGCGGTATTGAACATGCGATTTTACATTTATTGTATGCCCGGTTTTATACCAAATTACTGCGTGATGAAGGTTTGCTTAAAGTCGATGAGCCATTCAAAAACCTGCTGACGCAGGGTATGGTCTTAAAAGACGGCGCCAAAATGTCCAAGTCCAAAGGCAATACGGTCGATCCTCAGGCATTGATTGATCAATACGGCGCGGATACCGTGCGTTTGTTTATTATGTTTGCAGCTCCGCCAGAACAGTCTCTGGAATGGTCCGATAGTGGCGTGGAAGGTGCGTTCCGGTTTTTAAAACGTCTTTGGCGGCAGGTATTTCTGCATGTTGAAAATGTTCAATCAATTCCGGCTCTGGATAAAAAATCGTTAACTGATGCTCAGAAAATTCTGCGGCGACAATTACACCAGACGCTCAATAAAGTTACGGATGACATGAGGCGCCGCTATACTTTCAATACGGCCATTGCCGCAAATATGGAGATGATCAATGCGCTGTCCAAATTTGATGATAATTCCGATAATGGCCGGGCTGTTAAACAGGAGGTCCTGGAAGCCGTGGTATTAATGCTGGCGCCGATTATTCCACATATTTGTCAGCAGCTTTGGGTTGATCTGGGGCATGATGAAGATATAGTGATTGCCAGTTGGCCGCTGGTTGATGAATCTGCCATGCAGCAAGATTCGTTGTCTATGGTTGTACAGGTGAATGGTAAATTACGCAGTAAACTGACCGTTTCTGTAACGGCAACTAAGGATGAAATAGAATCAATGGCTTTGGCGGATGATAATGTTAAACGTTATATTGAAGACAAGGCTGTAAAAAAAGTGATAGTGGTAGCGAAAAAACTGGTCAATATTGTTGTTTAGCGCTAATCGGTAGATAGCCATGGGAAGTAAGATTATCAGAAACAATGCGCTATTTTCTTTAATGCTGTTTTTAGCAGCCTGCGGCTATCATTTGCGAGGTTCTGTCGAAATACCGGAGCAGTTAAAAAATATTTATGTGCAGGGAGCATCAGCGGCTTTGCATAATGAATTGAAATCAGTTGTCAAATCAGCAAACGGACGTCTCGTGAATATGGCGAAACAAGCCGGGGTCGTTATCAGGATACTCCGAGATGAAATGATGCCGCCGCGGGTGTTGTCATTAAGTTCCGGTGGCAAGGCCAATGAATTTGAATTGGAGTATCGCCTGCGGTATGAATTGTTAGATGCTAATGGCAAAGTATTGTTAAAACCACAGCAAGTAGAAGTTAATAAAAGCTATTTTAACGAGCAACTGGAAATTCTGGCTAAGAATAATGAAGAAGACGTGATTCGCCGGGAAATGTACCGGCAGGCAGTAAGAACTATTTTTTCCCAGGCCAGAGCCGTATTGACTCAATAATATATGCGAATAAAGCCTGAACATCTTTACGGGACGTTGCAAAAATCTTTGGCGCCTTTATATTTTATCTGCGGAGATGAACCTTTACAGATGGGCGAGGCCGCCGATGAAATCAGATCGGCAGCTAAAAAGGCCGGATTTGTAGGTCGTGAAGTTCTATCCGTTGACAATGATTTTGAATGGGCATTATTAAGACAGGAAGCGGGGTCAATGTCTATTTTTGCTGAAAAGAAGATTATTGATTTGCGACTTCCGACAGGAAAGCCGGGAACTCATGGTGCTAAAGCACTGCTTGACTATTGCGAGCAATTACCGGCCGATACGCTGTTGTTGATCAGTGCCGGAAAATTACCCAGTTCAGGGCAAAAGTCGCGCTGGTTTCGGGCTCTGGAAAAAGCGGGGGTGGTTATTCAGATTTGGTCATTGCAAGGCGCTGAACTTTTGCAATGGCTACAGCGTCGTAGCCGTAAAAAAAATATGCAGATTGATACGCAAGCTTTGAAGTTATTAGCCTCTCGTATTGAAGGAAATTTGCTGGCAGCGGCTCAGGAAATTGAGAAATTATATGTCTTGCACGGTAGCCAGCCAATTTCCCGACAGGATGTTGAAAATCTGGTTGCCGATAGCGCTAGGTTTGATGTTTTTAAACTGATGGATAGCTTATTGCTCGGGCGCGGCAATCGAGCTATCAGGATTTTGCATGGTCTGAAGGCTGAAGGTGTTGCGCCACCAGTGATATTATGGGCGTTAAGTCGTGAAGCCAGAGTACTGTTCCATATTAAAACCGAATTAGGTCAAGGCAGTCGTCAGGAAAATGTATTCAAAAAATATCACCTCTGGGAAAAACGTAAACAAATGATAAACGCCGCGCTAAATCGGTTGCAATTAACAGAAATTGAGGAAATAATCCTGTTGTGTGCAAAAGCGGATCAACAAATTAAAGGTCGGTTACGGGGAGATTTCTGGGAAAGTTTGTTTTCTATTGCCCTGCTATTTTGTTCAGCGGAGACTATGGTAAAAATAGCCTGAAACGGGCGCCTCCCAAACGACTGTTATTGTCAATTTTAACTGCGCCTTTGTTTTGGTTATTTTGGTGAAGTTCTGCAATGGTTGCGACAAAATACAACCCTAGGCCTGTGTTGCCGGTAATCCAATCAATTTGTGAACGATTGGCGGGATTAATTGACAGCAACTCCAGAGGATAGCCTTGCCCATCATCTTCGATGGAAAAACAAATCATCTCATGATGTTGATAAGCAGACAACAAAACCTGGCGGTGACTATAGCGTTGAGCGTTGTTTAATATTGTTCCCAAAGCATGGGTAATATGAGTGTAATCACAAAAACTCATTAACTCATCAGGATACTGAACATCCAGTTCAATGTGATTAAATGTCAACAGGGAAGACTGTTGCGCCTTTACTTCATCCAAAATTTCAGATACAGGGTATTCGTCGATATCCAGACTGAACTTTCTGGCATCAATTTTATACAGTACCAGCAATTGCATCATGCAGTGGTTCATTCGGTTGGTTTCAAATTCCAGCTGAATAATATCGGGGTTGGCTGTATCTTTCTGGAGAGTGGAAATTTTATGCGTCAGTTGTTGTAAAATGGCGAGTGAATTTTTGATGTCATGTACTGTGGATGCAAGAATCGTCGAAAAATGATGGCTGGTTTCTAGGGACATGATTCAGTTTTGTTGAGTCGGACGGGAGTGAGTTAATGCAGCAAATTCCATCTGGATGATAGCCAGTTTATCAGGCGTTATGCCAATTTTAGTGGCTCTTTGGATAAAGTTTTGAACCCGAACAATTCTTTCCTTATTCGGGCCGGACGATTTTAAATCGTGAAGTGCAATTTTTACCATATTCATCATAATGGTTTTATTATCGGGCATTTTGGAAATAGCTTGTTCAAACAATTCCATAGCTTCCATTATTTTTCCCTGCTTAAACAGGGAAACTCCCCGGTTGTTTATGCGCAGCAATTCCTTTCGGGTTGTTTGCATCAAGCTTTCAGAATGATTTTTCATACCAATACTGCTTTGCATGTTAAGAATTTCAGCCATAAAGTCATCGTCATCAATATGCGTTTTGATTAATGCATCCAGTATCCGTTCGGCAGTCTCCATTTCGTTATTTAAAAAACAGGCCTTAACCAGATCAAGTTGCAAGTCTTTAGGAATATCATTTTTTAGTTCTTCTGCTAAATTCAATGCTTTTGCAAAAGCCTGTTCGGCAAATTTGTTATCACCCTGTTGTTTAAAAAATTCAGATTCCAGGGTTGCTGCTCGCAGTTCTGTTTCAGGGTTGTCGGTATATTCCTTGAGCATATCATCCAAAACATTTAAGGCCTGTTCATTAGCGTTGGTTCTGGAATAAAATTTGGCCAATTCAGAATAATCACGACTGGTTTTATGGATTGAATATTTCCCCTGTTTTAGCACTGCTTTATAAGCTTGTTCGGCAATCTCGACACTGTTGTTTTTATCAGCTGATGCCGCCAGTTTTTTTTGCCGCAATATGGAGGTGGGTGATAATTCTACTGCCTGAATTAATATATCCTGAGCTTTTAGCGGCAGATCAACGGACTGATAGGCCTTATTCAGCCAATCATAGCCTTCCATAAACATAGGGTTGGTGTCGATTAACTTTTCAAAAATTTCTATGGCGGTTTCAGTTTGGTTTTGCCGAAAAGCGATAATTCCCAGTCCAAGCCTTGCCCATGGTAACTCTCGTTGTTTCAGTATTTCCTGATAAATATCGTAAGCTTTCTGTAAATCATCAACATCAAGAGCCAGTTCAGCGCGAATTTTCAGCAACCGCATACGCATTTGCGTATTATTTTCACGCAATAGCTTGTCACAATGATAAATCGCCAAGGCCGGGTTTCCTCTGGCAATTTCTCTTTCCACATTTAGCAAATATTTTTTCCGGGTAAAGTTTTTTTTCAGACGACTGTACAATTGTTGTGCATTGAAAGGTTTGGTCAGATATTCATCCGGTCTGTTTTCCATAGCGCCGAGCACCATGCCAGGGGTCTGTTCACTGCTGACGATGATAAAAATAGTATTGAATGGAATAATATTCTTGAGTCGGGCTTCTTCTAAAATTTGTTGTCCATTTTTGCCGACCCCCAGATTGTAATCGCATAAAACAATATCAAAAGTATGTGCTGACATGGCAGAGAGGGCTTTATCTGCATCTTTTGCTTCAATAATATACTCAGCTTTCAAAGAATGAAGCATATCCCTGATTGCTTTTCGCATTGCCGGATAGTCTTCAACAATTAAAATTTTTTTTGTTGCCAGGTTTAACTTCATATAATGAAAACATCTGTGGGTAAAACAGGAAAATAAAAGGAAAGCTAATTTTAGCTTCGGTTTTCAAGCTGTCCATACTTGAAAAGTAAAAACTTCGTCCCCATTTTAGTGACAATCCATTTTATATACAAAAAGAGAGTAAAAATGACTGTTGAGGCAAAAAAAGAAACCTTGGGTTTTCAGACTGAAGTTAAGCACTTACTGCATTTAATGATTCACTCCTTATACAGCAATAAGGAAATTTTTCTGCGCGAACTGATTTCCAACGGTTCCGATGCAGCGGATAAATTGCGCTTTGAAGCGCTTTCCAATGATAGCTTGTATGAAGGCGACAGCGAACTGAAAATTCGTCTGACTTTTGATAAAGACAATAAAACCATTACCGTTTCCGATAATGGTATCGGCATGAATCGCGCCGAAGTTCAGGAGCATATCGGTACTATCGCCAAATCCGGCACCAAACAGTTTTTTGAAAAATTAACCGGCGACCAAGCCAAAGACAGCGAGCTGATTGGTCAATTTGGTGTCGGTTTTTATTCCTCTTTTATTGTTGCCGATAAAGTGACATTAACCACGCGTAAAGCCGGTGAAAAAGAAGCCGTACGATGGGAGTCTACTGGCGAAGGTGATTATACCCTGGAAACGGTTGAAAAAGTCGGTCGTGGTACAGAAATTGTCTTGCATCTTAAAGAAGGTGAAGAAGAATTTTTGGATGGTTTCCGTTTGCGTTCCATCGTCAAGAAATTCTCCGACCATATTTCTATTCCCGTGGTTATGGACAAGGAAATTCCGGCTGAAACTGATGACGAGGGTAACGAAACAGCGCCTGCCCGGGTGGAAGATGAAGTGGTCAACAGCGCGTCTGCGTTATGGACACAATCCAAAGACGATATCAGCGAAGAAGAATATAACGAATTCTACAAACATGTCGGCCACGACTTTCAGGACCCGTTAACCCATGTTCACAGCAAAGTGGAAGGGACCAACGAATATACCCTGTTGCTCTATGTTCCTGCACGCGCTCCTTTTGATTTATGGGATCGTGATGCCAAACATGGTGTAAAACTGTATATTCGTAAAGTATTCATTACCGATGATGCAGAACAATTGATGCCGCGTTATCTGCGTTTTATTCGCGGCGTGATCGATACTGATTCCCTGCCGCTGAACGTATCACGAGAAATCCTGCAGCAGAGCAAGCAAATCAGCGTCATAAAAGCCGGTGCAGTCAAGAAAGTATTAGGCTTGCTGGAAAGTATGGCTAAAGACGATCCTGAAAAATACGCCCAGTTTTGGGAACAGTTCGGTAATGTCATTAAGGAAGGACCGGTCGAAGATCATAAAAATAAAGATCGTGTCGCTAAATTACTGAGATTTTCATCTACCCATACCGATAACGCCAAACAGGATGTTTCCCTGGCTGATTACGTCAGTCGTATGAAAGAAGGGCAGGAGAAAATCTATTATGTGACAGCCGATAGTTTTTCGGCGGCTAAAAACAGTCCACATCTGGAAATTTTCCGTAAAAAAGGAATTGAAGTACTGTTATTGTCTGACCGTATTGACGAATGGCTGGTTTCCAGTTTGACTGATTTTGATGGTAAACATCTGCAATCCGTTGCCAAAGGTGAACTGGATCTGGATAAGCTGGATACAGAGGATGAGAAAAAAGAACAGGAAGAAGTTAGTAAGGATTTTGAATCTGTGCTGAAACAGATCAAGGAGGTATTAGGCGAAAAGGTCAACGAAGTCAAAATCAGTCATCGACTGACTGACTCTCCCGCCTGTCTGGTAACCGGCGCTTATGACATGAGTCTGAACATGGAAAGAATCATGAAAGAAGCAGGGCAAAATATGAATATGATGGGTATGGGCGGCAGCAAACCCACCCTGGAAATCAATCCACATCATGCCATAGTTACAGCCATTAAAGATGAACAGGACGATGAACGCTTTGCCGACATCACCAATATTCTGTTTGATCAGGCCATATTAAGCGAAGGCGGCCAGTTGGATGACCCGGCGGCATTTGTCCATAAATTAAATTCGTTGTTGCAGGATTTGTTGAAGTAAACAGATGAAAAAGGCCGGTTTTTACCGGCCTTTTTTTTGAACTGTCGATCTTAACACCCAAAGCTTTCCACGGCTGCATTACTTTCCGGTTAACTGTCCAGGGTCGAAATCATCGACACGAATGGCATTGGCTCTACCTTCTTCGGCCTTGCTGATTAATCTGGCATCAGCTTCATTGATAATATTCGCCTGTAACGCTTCTTGCAGTATGCGGGTTAGAGAACCTTTGCTTAAATGTCCTTGTTTTTGCGCTGCATGAAGCCTGGCTTCGATTGGAGCCGCCTGTAATACGGCTTTAAATGCCGTTTCAATACGCCCACTGGGATCTTGCGGGTTATTGTTGACATAAATACCAGCGGTTAAACGTTCGCGGGCAGAGTTGTCGTATAACAGCAGTTGAGCCAGTTGTCCGGTCAACTGATCCTGAGGTGGGGAGCAGGGTTTTCCCAGTGGAAACAAGGCGGAACGTAATAAAATGGCTGGAATTCTAGAAGGCAATAGATGGAAAACGGCAAGCAGGGATTGCTGAGCACGGTACAAACTATGTTGGCAGGCCCAATGCAGAAGGGGAATGTCGTCATCTTGCGAGCCTTGGTTTTCAAAGTGTTTGAGGACACAGGAGCATAAATACAGATGACTCAGAACATCGGCGAAGCGACCGGAGATTCTTTCCTTACGTTTCAGGTTGCCGCCCAAGGTAAGTAGAGCGAAATCTGCGGTTAGTGCAAAGCCGGTGCTAAGTCGGGTAAGTAACTGGTAATAGCGCTGCGTGGTTTTATCACCGGGCGTTGCGGTCAGTTTGCCATTGGTGACTCCTTGCCACGTCCCACGGAACAGATTGTTCAGAAAAAAACGGATATGTTGCCATAATACGGTATCGAAACTATGTAAGGCTTTGGTCATGTCAGTTTCATTTAAAGCCGTCATTTCACTTTGAATGAAAGGGTGGCAGCGCACTGCCCCTTGACCAAATATCATCATGGTGCGGGTAAGGATATTTGCGCCTTCTACGGTAATTCCAACCGGGATGATCTGATATAGACGGCCGATAAAATTGGCTGGGCCTAGACAAATGCCAGAACCCCCTTGTATGTCCATACCGTCATTGATAATGCGACGCATGGATTCGGTTAGTTGGTATTTTATAATGGCGGAAATCACGGCGGGTTTCTGTCCATCGTCCAGCGCGGCGCAGGTAACATGACGAGCCGCATCCATGATATAAGTTGTCCCCGCCATGCGGGCCAGTAATTCTTCTATACCTTCAAAAGCGCCGAGCGGTAAATTGAACTGGGTGCGAATACGGGCATAAGCGCCGCTGTTGCGGCAGATGAATTTACCCGCGCCAACGCTAAGCGCGGGAAGAGATATACTGCGGCCTGTTGCCAGACTTTGCATCAGCATTTTCCAGCCTTGCCCGACCTGGGCGGCGCCACCGATGATTTTATCAATAGGGATAAAGACATCCTTACCCCAGTTTGGGCCATTCTGGAAGGCCGAATCCAGTGGAAAATGACGCTTACCAATACTGACCCCCGGCGTGTTAGTTGGAATCAAGGCGACGGTGATGCCGATGTCTTCAATTTCACCCAACAAATGATCGGGATCGTGAAGTTTAAATGCCAGCCCCAACACAGTTGCAACAGGTCCCAGCGTAATATAACGCTTTTCCCAATTTAAGCGGATACCCAGCACTTTTTCCTGACCTTGGTAAGATCCATAACAAACGATGCCGGTATCTGGCATAGCTCCGGCATCACTGCCGGCATTCGGGCCGGTCAGGGCGAATGCGGGAATTTCCAGGCCTTTGGCCAGACGCGGCAGATAATAGTCTTTTTGTTGCTGTGTACCGTAAGCCAGTAGTAGTTTGGCAGGGCCAAGAGAATTGGGAACCATCACGGTAACAGCGGCGCTGGTGCTGCGACTGGCAATTTTCATCACTACCTGGGAATGGGCAAATTCAGAAAACTCCAGTCCGCCGTAACGTTTAGGAATAATCATGCCACAGAATTTATGCTGTTTGATAAAACTCCAGACTTCGGGAGGTAAATCACGGCGTTTGTGGGTAATATCCCAGTCGTCAAGCATAGCGCACAAAGTTTCCACCGGGCCATCAAAAAAGGCTTGCTCCTCTTCATTCATATGGGCAGCCGGTAAATCCCGGAGTTTGCGCCAGTCAGGTTTGCCAGTGAATAATTCCGCATCCCACCAGGTGTTCCCCGCTTCCATAGCCTCGCGTTCGGTTTGCGACATGGTTGGCAGGGAGCGGCGCAGAGCGTTGAATATTGGGCGGGTTAAAAAATTGCGGCGTACAGGCGCAATACCCAAACTGACGACGGCGATGACAATGACCAGCAAAATTAATTCTGACATGGGGGACTCCTGAGTTAATTTCTGAGGGGTTTGCCGGTTTTAAGCAGATGCTCCAGCCGGGCCAGCGTACCGGGTTGTTGAACCAGATATAAAAAGGCTTTCAGTTCCAGATCAAGCAAGTCCTGTTCACTTAGAGAACGACTGATGTCACTATCGCCACCACTGAGAACTCCGGCCAGTTGCAGGGAAATTTCGACATCATATGTACTGGCTTTACCGGCTCGTTGCAGATTATGTACAGCAATATCTAACGCTGAATGGGCGGTTTTTCCCGGTAACATATATTCAGGCTCTGGCGGTGGGCTGTAGTGCGGTGTCATATCAAGAACGCGAGCCTTGGCATCTGCCAGCAGGCGGTCTTTGTTCATGGTAATGCCGTCATTTTTGGATAAAAACAGTAATCTTTTAGCTTCCTGGGCTGATGTTGAAACTTTGGCAAGGCCAATGGTTTCAAAAGTCTGGGCAATGGGCGGTAAAGGGCCTCCGGGGCGTTTGCGTTTATCCAGCCAACGCCTGAGTAATTCTTTACAACCTCCCCAGGCCGGTATCAGACCGACACCGACTTCGACCAGGCCGGTGTAAAGTTCGGCGTGAGCCTGAATGGCGTCACAATGCAACAGTATTTCGCAGCCGCCACCCAAGGCTAATCCTGAAGGTGCGCCAACTACAGGGAAAGGGGCGTATTTGAGGCTTAGATAAGTATTTTGTCCCAGCTGAATAATTGACTTGACTGTTTCCCAGTCTTGTTCGAGAATGGCCGGCATTAACAGAGTCAGATTAGCTCCTGCAGAAAAACTATCGCCTTCGTTGTAAATCACCAGTCCCTTAAATTCAGTCGTGATTTTAGCAATGCTTTGTTGAATTAATCCCAGAGTGTCCGGGTCCAGGGTATTCATTTTGCTGTGAAATTCAAGGCAGGCGATGCCATCGCCGATATCCCAGAGGCTGGCTGAAGCATTTTCCAGAACAGTCCGGGCTTGGCGTTTGATGTCGCTCAGTAGTAATACGCCTTCAGAACGCTGTAATGAAACATAGCGGTCGTTGCCAGAGCGATATTGCAGGGACGCATCATCAGCAATACGATACAGTGGATTTGAGCCACTTAAAAGTTGCGGAACAGCAAGGGTTGGCTGCTGTTGAGTCAGTTTATCGACAAACCATTCCATACCTAGACGGTCAAGCAGTTCGAACGGGCCGTAACGCCAGTTAAAACCAAGGCGCATGGCATTGTCAATAGCTACAATAGTGTCGGCAATTTCAGGGATCAGCCGAGCCGCATAAAGAAAGGTCTCTGACCATACCTTCCAGACAAAACGATTCAAGTCATCCTCACCATCCAGAAAAGCCCGCAGGTCTTCTGGTTTATGAGAGTATTCTTTAATTCTGTATTTTTCACTTAGCCGGTATTGACCACTTTCAAAATCAAGCGCCTCCTTGATTTTCTTTTTACTGTTTGGCTGTAGCCGGTAAAATCCACCTTTTCCTTTGCGGCCGGTATAACCGTCTGCAATCATCGTTTGCAGCAATGGCGGCATTTCGGCCAAGGTGAACAAGGGATCTTCGGGGGCTAAGGCCTGTTTGAAATTGTTCAACACATGAGGCATAAGATCCAGGCCGATCAAATCCAGCAAGCCGAAAACGCCGGTTTTCGGCAGACCAAACAGGCTCATAGCCGCATCACATTGTTCTACACTCAAATTAAGTGAAATAGCTTCCATAACGGCAGTTTGCAGCCAGAATGTACCGATGCGGTTGGCAATAAAACCCGGTGTGTCTTTGCAGGTAACGCAGCCTTTACCTAATTGCACATCGGCGAAAGCACTAACGGCTTCAAGGAGAGCCTGATCCATATCGGCCGGGACAACCAGTTCCAAAAGACGCATGTAACGCGGTGGATTGAAAAAATGAGTGATCATAAAACGACGTTTGAAGTGGTCGCTTTGTCCCCGGATCAATATGCTCAACGGCAAGGTGGAGGTGTTGGAGGAAATCAGCGTATCCTGACGGCAGACCGCGGACAGTTGGCGATACAGATGTTGTTTTATGGCGGGGTTTTCGATCACCGCTTCGATAACCCAATCAGCTTGCGCCAGCCTGGGCAGATCATCTTCTATATTGCCAGGAGTGATCAAACGAACATTTTTTTCCAGCATAAAGGGACTGGGAGTCGTTTTTAACATTTTGCTGATAGCATTATCGGCAATGGCATTGCGGTTGCTATTGTCTTTAGCCACAACATCTAGTAAATCGACTGGAATACCGGCATTGGCAATATGTGCGGCAATACCGCTACCCATTACGCCGGCGCCGATGACGGCAACTTTTTTGATAATCATGATATGGCCTCCAGAATAGTGGCAATACCCTGACCACCGCCGATGCATTGCGTTGCCAGCGCGAATTGTTTATTTTCACGTTTTAAAAGGCTTGCGGCTTTGCCTGTTATTCTGGCTCCGGTGGCTCCCAATGGATGTCCAAGAGCGATGGCGCCACCATCAATATTCAGTTTTTCCAGAGGAACAGGCAGCTCTTGCAGTACCGCCAGGCTCTGTACAGCAAAAGCCTCATTTAATTCGACAATATCAATATCCGCCAATGATAAGCCGGCGCGTTGAAGTGCTTTTTGCGTGGCTGCGACTGGGCCTATACCCATAATTTCCGGTAAACAGGCGGAAACGGCTATTGATTTAATGCGTGCCAGTTTGTCGAGATGATGTTGATCGGCATAAGTTTCGCTGCAAACCAGTACCGCTGCAGCGCCATCGGTTATCGGAGAAGAAGTTGCCGCGGTGACGCTGCCATCCTTCAGAAAAGCAGGGTTAAGTTCTGCCATTGCAGCTGCGTTGGATTCTGGACGCAGACAGCCATCTTGTTCAATAGCTTCTCCGGCGTGATTGCTAATGGAAATAATTTCATCGGCAAATAACCCTTGCTGTTGAGCAGCATGGGCTTTTTGCTGACTGCTCAGCGCAAACGCCTCTTGGTCATTACGCGGTATCCGGTATTTCTTCGCCAGATTTTCCGCTGTTTCCCCCATACTGATATAAGCCTGCGGATAACGCTGATATAACTGTGGATTGGGTAGCATGTTAAATCCACCCATTGGCACTCGACTCATTGATTCCACGCCGGCGCAAATGAACGCATCTCCGGCATTCATTTGGATGGCACCGGCAGCAATATGTATGGCCTGCATGGATGAACCGCAGAAGCGATTGACGGTGGCTCCGGCAATGGAAACCGGTAGTTCCGCCAAATGTACTATCAACCGTGCCAGATTGAGTCCTTGTTCGCCTTCTGGGAAGGCGCAACCCAATATCAGGTCTTCAATGTCATTGGCATTGATATTGCTTTTAACAACCAGCGCTTGCACGACTTGCGCCACTAGATCATCTGCCCTGACAGCAGTCAGAGCGCCTTTATGCGCCGGGGTAAACGGTGATCTTGCATAAGCTGCGATAACGACGTTTTTCATGATGCTGCCTCCGCTGTAGGTAAATAGTGTAAATTTTTTTCTGTTTTCAGGCGCTGTTGCTGCTGAACCAGGAACTCATCAATAATGGTCCATGTATTGTCAATATTTTCCATCAATATGCCGTGACGGTCAGCTTTTACCAGATGTAAATATTTGTATTTGGCGCCGAGGTTATCAAATACCGTTTCCGCGCTTTGTGGCGAAACCACTGGATCCTGATCGGCATACAGGAATAGTGATGGCGTTTCAATATCCGTTAGCAATGTTTCTATGTTATGAATTAAACGCCGCAATTCGTATAAGGCTCTGATGGGAGTATTGCGATAATTGATATCAGGGTGTTCGGGGATATTTTCGATAAAGGGTTTGACGCCTTCAAGTGATGATGCCCAGCGGACTAAGGAGTTGGTATTGTGTAATAACGGAACCAGCATAAAAGCTGCGCTGACAAACTTGATGGGCACTGATACAGCAATTAATCCGGCGATTTCTCCTGGATTTTCGGCAGCCAATTTAAGCCCTAGAGCACCGCCGGTCGAGAAACCAATGACGAATAGTTTAGGACAATGTATTTTAAGAATATCGAACCCTCTTTGCACACTCTGAAACCATTGTTCATAGCTGAGGTCGCGCAAGGCATAAGGCGAAGTTCCGTGGCCTTTGATTCTTATACCGAGTACAGTGAACCCCTGTTTTGCAAGGTAATGTCCATAATGACGTAATTCAGCGGGACTGGCCAGCAGACCATGAATTAACAAGATGCCGAAGCCATTAGAATTTTTGGGTTGAATCAGGAAGGGTGACGGGTCGGCAATAGCTGTTTCCTGTTGATGAATGGAATCATTTTGTTTATTGCTGTAAGTTTGCTGTTCAAAGGCTAGTCCCATCTGCTCATCTTCAAAATGCCAGGCGGCTAATTGGTAAGGGATGATTTTATGATAAGCAAGATTGGCTTCCTGCAAGGTGTCGCGAATAGTGCGTAAGGGCGCGGCCTCATTGTTATATACCGCAATTGGGTTTTCCAGACGGATGCGATCAAAATCATAGTCTTCACGGAGTTTAGGTGAAAAAAGGTAGCGCTCATCCTGTTCGCTGATGAGTTCCGCTTCTTTGGCTATGCAGATAAAGTGATCAAATCGGGTGTTATTGCCATGGATCAAATCGCCGTAATCATCGGGATTTAACAGGCTGCTGTGTAAATGTATGGCAGTGTTTTTTTGCAGTTTTTTTATGGTAATGTAAAGTACTGTGTAAAATCGTTTTTTTTCAATATATTGTTGTTTATTGGCAATCAGACTCATAATTAAGGTTGAAGCCAGATGACTGAGGTTTACGGTCAGATTAGCGTAAATTTTCTCCATGTACTGATCGCGCGTACAATGCGCATTTTTGGTAAAGTAATAGTCCAACAGACGTTCTTTCCAGTTTCTAGGCGATGAATTCAACTGGAAAATATTCTCAAGATCATGAATATCCGAAGCAACCTTATTCATCATAAAACGAGTCTGCCAGTCCCAGGCATAACAAGGGTCGATAGGGTCACCCATACGAATATCCATATCTGTATCTTTGAGTATAATATTGCTCTCGATTAATAATTCTTCCGATTGTCGCAGATTCAAACCATCTGAAAACAGCTCCACGCTTTTGAAAAGCAGGTTTTCCGAGGTGCGAATCGGATAAAAGGTAATATTGGCCGGTACAATTAGCGTTGGTTTGAGTACCCCGGCCATCAGTTCATCCCGACTGTCAATTTTCAGGAGTTCCTGCCAGTGTTGCAGCCGATCATTACGTTTTTCTTTGAAAGCCAAGCGGATGGCCTGCTTTAAGGCTTCCACCCCTTGTCCCAGGACAGCGGGGCCGGTATGTTGTTTACGCCGGTTACCGGTAATGCGTGAATAGATGCTGTAACGGCCTTTTTTGTCAATAACGCGGCGATCCTTGACCATGCCGCCTTCTGGAAAAATGATGACTTTATGTCCGCGTAATATTTGTCCTGCCAGCATTGCGAACAAACGGGGATGGTCGTGAGGAAAAACACCAACATGTTTTAAATAATCTGACAGTACATTATCTTCTTTGAAAAATTCACTGGAGGCAATCGCGCAACTGTAAGCGCCGGTTTTCTCGAAAATTAGAAATTGGGGAATGAATGTTTCGAAGCGGGAGAAATGGTTGAAAAGGAATATATCGCCTTGCAGCACCTGGGTATCGGCGTGAAGTTCAATTTTGACACTGAGGAGATTTTTAACGGCGCTGAACAGTTTTACCGAACGGTGATACAACACGCTGTCAATATCGGGCCAGTCTTCCGGATAAGTCGGTTGTTTCATGGTAGCCTTTTTCTCCAGTTGTGCGGCTAATCCTTGGGATTAGCGAAACCTTGTTCTTATGACCCGTTAATATGTCGATAATTCATTGATTCCTTTATAGACACATTTTGAGTATAGGTGATTATTCAGTGCATGCAACCTACAATAAAAACTCGATGAATATGAGTATTGATGAATAACGATGTATCTAGAAATATCAGTTGGTCGTGGATTCAAGAGCTTGTGCTAGAAATCGTGAGAAATTGATTTTTATTTTCTAGAATTAATCTTCGCGGATTTTTTTCTAAGAACAAAAGTGGAGCGACGTATTAACAGGTAAACTACTGATTTAGCCAGGGCAATCTGGGCGATGGCTAATTTGCATCTTGATAAATTCTAAAGCAATTTTTCCCTGCCATTTTTGCTCTATATAATGCAGACTCTGCCTGCCTTAAAATTTCCGATGATGTACACTTATTCTTTTTAATATAGCTTATTCCAAGGGTCGCGGTCAATTTATAATCCCTGTTTTTGATTAGAAATGGCTTCTTGATTTCTGCTAGTATTTTTTCTGCAATAAGCATGGCATGCTGTTGTGCTTCTTGTTCGCTACATTTTTCTACCGGCATAAGCACAATAAAACCATCCCCCCCCAGATGGGCGACTGTATCAGTATTACGTAGCATTGAAGTCAAACGATGGCCTAGCTCTATTAATACATCATCACCAAAGTGATGACCTATTGAGTCATTAATACTTTTGAAGTGATCAATATTAATTAACAATAAGACGCCAATACCATTAAATCTACGTGCATATGCTACCTCTTGATCCAACCTGTCAAGAAACAACATTCTGTTGGGTAATAATGTCAATTGATCATAAAAGGCTTGATGACGAATTTTCTCTTCATCTTGCTTTAGTTTGGTTATGTCTGAAAAAACTGAAATGTAATAAATAATCTCTCCCTGAGCGTTTCTAATCTCCGTGATAGTTTGATATTCAGGGAATATCTCACCATTTTTACGTCTATTCCAGATTTCTCCTTCATATCTACCTGTGGTTAACAATTTATCCCACATGTTTTTATAGAAATCTACAGTTTGTCGTCCAGATGCAAACATTCTGGGATTTTCCCCAACAACCTCAACTTCTGTATATCCCATAATGTCACAAAATGCACCATTAACTCTTACAATATTGTATTCTGGATCGGTGATTAAAATAGCTTGATGGGTATTAAAGGTTGCAGTAAGTAGATTTTGATAAGATTCAGACTCTTCTACAATTGCTGTTTTATTATCTAATAACTGCTGAATTTGTTGCCGATTTTTGGTTAATAACAGTAAAACCACAATCATAATCATAGTAACCATTAAACCGGATATCAAAATATACCACGCAGTTGATATTTTCGTGTCAGATAAAAAATTTTGATCGGCAAGCAACACTATAGACCACACTTTATTGGCTAAATAAAATCTGTGCAATACAGTGATTTTCTTACCTTCATCAATCTCATTCCCCTCATTTTTATAGACAGTCACTGAGTTTCTCTCGGAAGAATCATTTATCTGTAGCTGAATATTTCTATACAATCGGCTATTCGTTAGTCCCTCGAAAAAACTCCTTAAATTAATAACTTGACTTAAATACCCGATAAATTTACGCTCTGCTGATAG
>CAYNIU010000044.1:0-16343 GCA_964397365.1 uncultured Methylomarinum sp.
AATAGGCTGTCCCTATGATGATCAAGTAACAGGTAAACAGCAGTCTTTCGCTCATACTGCAATCACGAAAACTGCGGCTTTGATTTTTTTTATAGTGCATTTAACTTCCTTACATGACTATTCAAATTTACCACGGAGAGTGCATAGAAAAATGTAATCTCTGAACACTCCGTGGCAAAGTGGGTGAGGATGGAGGTTGCCCCTATTCAATAGAAAAAAAGCTATCAACCATTCTTTAGTTAAGTATTTTTAATCTTCCCGGTGTAGGTACGGATTTATCTGCACAATGCGAATGAATTCGCATCTACAAATTGAGCGGGACAATATAAAAGGTTTTTTAATTAGCCGATTTCAGGTATTTCACAATGGCATTAGCATCATCTGCCGTTAAATTTGCCCTGACCCGCATGTGTAAAACAGCCACATCCCATTGCGCATTACTGTATGATTCCGGCGGTCGCATATTGTGACAGCGGGCGCAGTTATCCGCCCATAATCGTACGCCATTTGTGGCTATTGATGATGTTTGTCTGCTGTCGGGCGACTGCTTGGATGATAACGAACCGCACGCGCTGATGAATAAAATCGTCAGAAGGGTAAAACTGATCCTGTTAAACATAATACCTCCTTAAAAACCGCTGGTTACTTGGAAAAGTAGCGCATTATCATCTAGCGCTCCTTGTTTATTATCAAACTGGTAGGCAAATTTAAATAATGTACTGGCTGCAACATAGTAATTCAGCCCGACTGTCCAGCGTTTTTCATCATTAAAGGTCGCAGCATCGGGTAGATTGATCCAATCATAACGTAAGACTGTTTCAATATCTCTTAGATACGGTAAATCGATTAAAGCGGGACGATATGCAATTTGTCCGTAACCGCCGGAACTGCGATTATCGAATGCCAGAGCAGTGGACCGATCAATTTGACGGTCTGCATATTGACCCCGTAAATCAATAGTTCCCAAGATGTATTTGCTGTTTTTAGTATAATTGACATCAACAACGTGGGTAATGACATCAAGGGTGTTGGCTGCATTGCCGGGATCGGTGACGCCAGCCGTTTCAAAGCCATACCCCAGTTCAAAACCGGCAAAAGGCAGCCAGCCTATGCGACCACCAACAGCTTTACTGTTATTGCTGTCATTCACATCATTAAAACTTAAGCTTCCATCGGCGTTTATTGATGGACCATTGGAAACATAAAAAGAATATTCCCCTCGGGTTGCTCCAAGAGGTATTCCACCGCGCAGTTGAATGCCCAGTTGAGCATTTGCTTGTAGCGGAGTAGCTTCGGTCATGGTAATGGGTCTGTCGGGCAGTTTGTTGATCCATGCCGGATGCAGACGTTCAACAAAGTAATTCGATGGGTTGAGAAATTTGCCCACGCCGATAGTGACATAATCATTCAACAAATATGATATTTGCGCAAATTCCAGCCCGACTTCTGTGGTATTGTCTTCAAACGCAAATTCCAGTTCACCTTCAAAAATCAGATCTTCTCTAAGCCGCCACAGAAATATTGGGTTAAATCCTGCATTGAAGGAAGAATTAGATCTTTGGGAATCGGTATAACCACCATAACCATATCCGGTCAGTAAAAAGCCGGTTGTGCCATTATCTAATGCTTTATTTTGCGCCTTGAGTGTTTTGACCTCTTTCTTAAGTTGGGCAATGTCGTTTTCAGTTTTTAGCGGTGTACCCGAACTGCTTTGGGTTTGTTGTACAGACTGAGGTCGCGACTGTTGTTGTAGAAGAAATCGCACTTGCTCTTTGAGTTTTGCCATTTCATCCTTTAATTGATCATATTGTTTACGGGAAACATATTGATCATTACTGTTTGGATCATCCGCAAAAGCCAATTCTCCCATGACGGGGAAAATAAGACTGATGCCGGTGATAACAGGTATTAACTTTTTTTTCATAAGATACCTCATTCATTCACATGATGATTGAATGTCAAAAACTTTACGTTGATGATTTTCTTCAATACAACCACAAGGCAGACATTACACAGGTAAGGCCTTATTCGTGGGTAAATTTTTCACGCCTTTTAATACCTCTTTTATATCCTCCTCTGTTAAATCAGGATTACTGCCGTTTTTCGGTATGGTATAGGGATTTTCGGGTTTAATATGCTGAAATAATTCTGCATCCGAGTTGACTCCTTCGAGTTGATTCCTTTTCTGATACCAGCCACTCCATCGTTATCTTGACAGTTGCTACTGTTTGTTTCATAAATTTCCCTATCCTAGGTGATTTTAATGTTTTTGTTTAATGTCCAGGCACAGGTAACCAAAAACAACACTGATGGACTTTATTCTAACCCCTTTTTAAACAAATAATGAGTTAATTTGAGAACAGGAGACATGTTTCCTTTAACGATGTTTCAATACAGAAGATTAACAAAACATTATAGATCGTCCAACATCATCGCATTACGAACCATACTTTTTTTCTCCTGGTTTTCCATCTCAATCAGGTTCTGAAACAATTCTGTCAGTTCCGGTATTTCTACATGTTCCTGTGCATCCCTGTAAAGTTCTACCACAATATTATCCAAATCCAGAGCACAATCCACTAACTGATACAAAGTCATATCAGTATGAAGGGGTAGATATTTTATCTTTTCGTCAATTTTGCTTGTCGGTGCAAATTCCAGCCAGGTATCCATTAGTCCTTGTGCTGTGTCCTGCTCATATTCAGCTAAACAGCTTGCAAAGTTCCGTTCATGTCTGCCTAAATAATCAAGCAACATTTTGATACGGCTCTTTTGATGTTGGTTGTTAAGGTCATCATAAAATTTAGCCAATCTGCTATGAATTTCATGGCTATACTCAATGACATCTTTAACTTGATTGAATTTACGCAAAATGTTTCTCCGTTGACAAGTTCATATTCCCATAATAGCTAATGATAGAATTAAATCATTCATTGCAAGGTATAGGATACTGATTGAATGGTATTAACCAGAAAATCCGGATAAATACCAAACCCAAGCAACAGTATACTTAAGATCAAAAGTGTTGTAGTGGAAATCCATGTGCTGTTATATATTTTCGATTCAACCGCTGCTTCCTCAGTGTTCATTGTCATCATCACGATGACTCTCAAATAGTAATATAATCCCAAACCACTACCTACGATAACTGCCGCCAATAATCCCCATAATCGCCCCGCGGCGCCACTGGTAAAAATATAAAATTTACCGATAAATCCTACGGTGAGGGGAATACCGGCCAGTGATAATAACATCAGGGTAAAAACTGTTGCTAATACAGGTTGTCGCCAGAACAGTCCCTGATAAACAGACAGTTCGTCCGCCTCTGATTGTGGTGTTGACAGTACAGAAATGACACCAAAAGCGCCGATTGTGGTAATAAAATAAGCCACCAGATAAAAGCTGACAGATTCAACGGCTAAAGCTGGCGCGATGCTGCCCCCGGCAATGAATGCAACCAGCAAATAGCCGATATGTCCTATCGCTGAATAAGCCAGTAAGCGTTTAACATGAGTTTGCAGTAACGCCAGCAGATTTCCTATCAGGATCGTTGACACGGCAACGATGCTGAAAACATTGAGTAACTGGGAATAAATAAAACTATCAGCGCTGATGAAAAAACGTAACAACAGAACAAAAACCGCACCTTTTGAAACAGTCGCGATAAAAGCTGTGATGGGAGCGGGCGCTCCTTGATAAACATCAGCTGTCCAAAGATGAAAGGGAACCAGAGAGAGTTTGAAACCCACACCGGCAACGATAAGAATAATGCCGCTCAAAATCATGACATTCATCGTCGATTGACTGGCAATAAAGCGGCCAATGCCGGTGAAGTCCAATTCACCGCATTGTGCATAAATAAATGCCATTCCCAGGAGCAGGAAAGCGGAAGAAACACCGGACAGGATTAAATATTTAATGGCAGCTTCCAGTGGGTGTTGTTGATTGCTGGGATAACCAATCAACACAAATAACGAAATACTGAGTATTTCGAGGCCCATTAAAAAACTGGCAAAATGAGTGCTGGCGACCAGTACCGAAGCCCCCAAAAGTGCCGTGAGTAACAGCAGCAGAAGTTCTTCATTTTGACCTTCTCGAGTCTTGAAATAGTCATAGCAAAATCCTAAAACAGCAAGGCCGGCTAGTAGCAATAGCGCCATAAAGGATAAAGCATAATGATCAATTCGGATCAGCAATGTCGTTTGCATGGGCGCATTCTGCCAGGTGCAGACCAAAGCCACCAAGGTCATGAGGATTCCGCCAGCGGTTATATTGCAGCTGAAGACAAAATTTCGTTTAATGGCAATACTGAGTAATACGATAATGATTATCCCGGACAGGGTTATTATCGGTGCAAGAGCTTGAATTTGACTGATATTCATCAATGTTCCATCTCAACAGTTTGTTGCATTTCCTGCTTTAACGCCGGGGCTGAAATTTTCAATATACTTCCTGGATACAACCCCAGCCATACTGTAAGTAGCACCAGCACCCCCAGCGAAACCAGTTCGCGGTGATTGACGTCCACTAAAGATGCTTGCGGTTGTAATGAGCCATGCAAGGATTTTTGTACCATCATCAGGGCGTATAGGGGAGAAAGAATTAGCGCCAGGGCTGTGATAGCTGTCAAAACCACATTGACTTTAAACGCCCCCAGTAATACCAGAAATTCTCCCACAAAATTACCCAACGTGGGTAACCCCAGCGAGGCGATGGAGAATATCAGGGTTAAGGCAGATAACCGCGGTATGACTGTCCATAATCCGCCCATATGATCTATTTCCCGGGTATGCAGTCGCTGTTGTAAAGCGCCGGCAATCATAAATAGCGCGGCGGCGCTAATGCCATGAGCCAGTATGGTGATGACCACACCTTGCAAAGCCAGAAGGTTCCAGGAAAATATCCCCAGCAATACAAACCCCATGTGGCTGACACTGGTATAAGCAATCAGACGTTTGATATCGGATTGAGCAAAAGCCATCATGGCTGCATAAAGTACGCTGATAGCGCCCAATATCATAGCAATGGGCGCAAACTGATGGGACGCTTCTGGAAACAATGGGATCACAAAACGTAATAAGCCATAGGCGCCTGTTTTAAGCATAATACCGGCCAGCAGCACACTACCGCCGGTCGGAGCCTGTGTATGCGCATCCGGCAACCAGGTGTGAAACGGCACAGCTGGTAACTTAACGGTGAAAGCAATAAAAAACCCCAGCATTAACCAGAATGCAATAGCCGGGGAGATTTCAGTGTCTAGCAGTTCAAAATAATTGAAACTGTAAACGCCTGTCTGACTATGATTGATCAGTACCAAAGCCACGATGGACAATAACATCAGCAGGCCGCTGACCTGGGTAAAAATAAAGAATTTTATGGCAGCATAAGTTCGGTTTTCATGTCCCCAGATGCTGATTAAAAAGTACATCGGGAGAATCATCAATTCCCAGAAAAAAAACAATAGAAACAGATCAACGGCCAAAAATACACCGCTGACCCCGGTTAGACAGAGCAACAGGTTAAAGTAAAAGAATCCCTGATGTTTGTTGATCTCAGTCCAGGAACTGCTAACGGCCATGAAGCCGAGCAGGGTTGTCAGGGCGAGTAACAACAGGCTGAGTCCATCTAAAGCCAGGTGAAAATGAATACCAAAGCGGGGAATCCATGATCGCTCAAAGTCAGCAAGCCAGGTTTGTGACAGGGGCGATACCCATTCAATGATTTCAGTACCTGCCGTGTATTGAGCCATTAACAACAATGCTTCAATAATCAGGGTCATCATAGAAACCCAGCGAGGAATATCCGGGTGAATTTTTTCTGAAAACCAGGCGACAACTGCGCCTATCAATAAAACGGCTATAAGAGCGGACAAAATCATGAGAGTAATCCTATGGCAATAATGACCACGGTACCTAGCGCCACAGATGAGGCATACCAGCGTACCCGTCCGGTTTGTGATCTGCGGATAAGGTGGTACAAACGACGGCTGATCCCTGCTGTTCCAAGGTACAGACTATCGACCACATCATTTTTATTCAAAGTACACAGGGCTTTAAAAGGGCGAACAACCAGGCCGTTATATAATGTATCCACATCCCAGCCATTGAAAAAGAACTGTCTGACACAGTTGATCCAGACATTGGATGCATAGCGTTGAACTGAAAAAGTGCCGGTCAGATAAAACAATACAGCAATGAGCACACCGAGCATTGGCATAGCCAAGGTAATTACAGCCACTGGATCAAAGGGGGTATCAGGCTGGGCGTCGGGTAAAACAGGAAAGACAGACTCCAGCGGAATCCGTAACAAACCACCGAACAAAGCCAGAACAGCCAACAACAACAAGGGAATATTCATATGCCAGTTGGATGCAGTATCGATCGTGTGAGTTTGGGGGCCGAAAAATACTACGAAAACCAGGCGAAAACTGTAAATACCCGTAAGCAGTGCGCCTAAACACCCTGCAAACCAAAGCATGGGTGAGGTTTCGTAAGCCGCGGCCAATATCAAGTCTTTACTATAAAAACCGGAGGTAAACGGTAATGCAGTCAAAGCGGCGCTGCCAATCACAAATCCCCAGAAAGCCATGGGCATGGTTTTACGAAAACCGCCCATTTTGAAAATATTATGTTCATGATGAAAACGCACAATAACCACGCCGGCGGAAAGAAACAATAAGGCTTTGAAAAAAGCATGGGTCATTAAATGAAAAATTGCCGACGACCAGGCGCCGACGCCCAATGCAAGAAACATATAGCCAATCTGACTGATGGTTGAATAAGCGAGTATGCGTTTGATGTCGGTTTGCGCTAATGCCGAGCAGCCGGCAAGCAATAAAGTGAGCGTACCGATCAGCGCCACAATGAATTGAACCGTGGGCGCCAGCATAAATAAATCATGGGTTCTGGCAATCAGGTAAACACCCGCAGTGACCATCGTGGCGGCATGAATCAACGCGCTGACGGGTGTTGGGCCTGCCATGGCGTCGGGTAACCAGGTTTGTAACGGTAATTGAGCGGATTTTCCTACCGCACCGCCCAATAACAGCGCTGTGGCAACCAGTGGCAACCCGGAATCAGGTGCCCATTGACTGTTGGCCCGGAGCATTAACGCCTGGATATCAAAGCTATGCAATTGGGTAAACAGTAAAAACAAGCCTAAGGCCATGGCGGTATCGCCAATACGGGTCATGATAAAGGCTTTACGCGCAGCATAACCATTATTCGGATCTTTATACCAGAAACCGATTAACAGATAGCTGCACAAGCCAACGCCTTCCCAGCCGAGATAAAGCAACACCAGATTGTCAGCCAAAACCAATATCAGCATAGCGGATACAAACAGATTCATATAGGCAAAGAAACGAGGATAACCCGGATCAGAATGCATGAAACCGGCGGAATAAAGGTGAATTAAAAAACCGACTCCGGTGACCACAAACAACATTGTCATTGTTAAGGCATCAAGATAGAAACCAAAAGGGACTGACAGGTTGTCGACTTCCATCCATGAACCAAAGACTAAATGATAGGGCTGCAAGCTACCACTCAGATATTCGAAACCCATCAAGGCGACCAGAACTGCCGAAATAGCCACACTGCCGACACCCACCCAGGAAACAAGATTTTTGGAAAATCGAGTGCCCAACAATGCCAGAATTAAAAATCCAAAGAGTGGGAATAACGGTATCCAGGCCAGTAACGCTAATAATTTCATCATTTATCCTTGCATTTCATTGACTGAATCCGCATCTAGGGTTTTGAAATGACGGAAAATTTGCAGTACCAGTCCCAGACCGATCCCCACCTCAGCGGCTGCCAAGGTGAGAATTAGCACAAACATGACCTGTCCATCCGCCTGTCCCCAGCGCGCGCCTGCCACGATAAAAGCCAGACCGACGGCGTTGAACATAACTTCCAGAGACATCAACATCATGATTAGGTTACGCCGCGTCAATACGCCGATTAATCCCAGCACAAATAAAATGGCGGACAGCAACAGACCTTGATCCATCGGAATTGCATTCATGATTTACCTTCCTCTTCAGCTGTTTTGAATAGCGGCTTGGTCAAATGATAAGCGCCAACCAGCCCGGCCAGTAATAACATGGAGGCCAGTTCTACCGCCAACAGATAAGGTCCGTATAAAGCGATGCCGACTTGTTGAGCGGTCACAACATGGCCGCTTTCGGCATTACCGCCGGAAACAATGATCAATAACATTTCAGCCAATAAAATGATGGCCAGCAACGATGGCCCAATCCAGATTCCAGGCTGTAACCACAAGCGTTCCTGAGCAATGGTTTTTTGCCCCTGGTTGAGCATCATGATAACGAATACAAACACAACCATGATGGCGCCGGCATAAATAATCACCTCCAACACGGCGGCGAAATAAGCGCCCAGCAGAAAGAAGATAACCCCGGCAGCTAACAGTGACAAGATAAGATAGAGCAGTCCATGAACGGCGTTGAGCCGGGTAATCATCATCACTGTTGCGAAAATAGCGACGGCTGAGGTGAGATAGAATAAGATCAGAACCATAATGTGCTCTTATAGTTAAGGTAACAAGGTTTTTACATCGACCGGCGGTTTTTCATTTTCCGCCTGCCCCTTGTTTTTACCGTTAATAGTCATGCCGGCCACTCTGTAAAAGTTGTAATCATGATATTTCCCGGTGCCGTCGATCAGCAGGTTTTGCTTTTCATACACCATGTTTTGGCGATCATATTCACCCATCTCAAAATCCGGCGTTAGTTGAATGGCATGCGTTGGGCAAGCCTCTTCGCAAAATCCGCACATGATGCAGCGGGAAAAATTAATACGGAAGAATTCAGGATACCAGCGGCCGTCTTCATCTTCGGTTTTCTGCAGTGCAATACAATCCGGAGGGCAGACGACAGCGCAAAGATTACAGGCAACACAGCGTTCCTCGCCATCGGGATCACGGGTTAAAATAATCCGTCCGCGATAACGGGGATACAGGTCCCGTCTTTGTTCCGGATATTCCACCGTATCCGCTTTAACGAAAGTATGCTTTAAAACTTCCCATAATGAGCGTATCTGACTTAACATAATTTATACCCGTTTTGCGAAGACATTACCCGTGCAATGACAACACGACGGCCCCAGTTAACAGCAAGTTCAATAATCCAGCCGGTAACAGAACCTTCCAGCCAAAGCTCATCAGTTGATCATAGCGTGGACGGGGTAATGCTCCACGCAATAGAATGAAAAACATAATGCCAATACTGGTTTTTAAACAAAACCAGACCAGAGGCGGCAACCAGGGCCCCAGCCAGCCGCCAAAAAAAAGCGTGACGATAACCGCTGAACTCAGAGTGATGCCGAGATATTCGCCAACGAAAAACATGCCGAATTTCATCCCGGAATATTCGAGATGAAAGCCTGCGACCAGCTCCTGTTCGGCTTCAGGCAGATCAAGAGGAGCTCTGCGACTTTCGGCAATCACGGCAATCAAAAAAATCAAAAAACCAAAAAATTGCGGCCCGATAAACCAGCCGTCCCGTTGAGCTTCAACAATCTCTCTTAAATTAAATGTACCAGCAAGCATGACCACGCCCATGATGGAAATACCCATGAATACTTCATAACTGACTGTTTGTGCCGCCGCTCTGAGCCCACCGAGCAATGAATATTTGTTATTGGAAGCATAGCCTGCCAGAACTATGCTATAAACCGATAATGAGGTCAGCGCCAGAAAGTAAAGCAAGCCGAAGTTGAAATCAATAATGCCGACGCCCGGGGCAAAAGGGATGACAGCAAAACCGGTCAGCATGGTGATAAATACGATAGTCGGCGCCAGCACAAATACCCAGCGATCGCTAAAAGACGGTATCCAGTCTTCCTTGAAAAACATTTTGATCATATCCGCCATCACCTGCATTAAACCGAATGGTCCGACTCGATTGGGACCCAAGCGATCCTGCCAAACGGCCAGTAAGCGCCGTTCTACCCAAATTAGTAATGCCGATACCAGAATGACTGAAAATAAAATGCCGATGATATTGGCTGGACTGCCCAGAGTGGAATTCATGAACCCACCTTCGAATGTGAATTGGATTTTCTTAAAGTCACTTGCATCCCCGTTTTCAATGCCTGAAATTTAGGGTGCCCAGCTGTTATACAGAGCAAGCCATCAGACAGGTTGGTATCAATCTGAATCGCAGTTGTTAAAAGGGAAGCGCCTGAAAGATCGCTGATGATGACACAATCACCGTTATCAATACCGGTTTGTTCAGCATCCAGCGGGCTCAACAAAGCAGAAATAGTTGCCAGCCGTTCCACTATGGCAGGTGATTGCAAACTGAGTTCTTCGCTGGCAAAAATGTGCGGTAAGGCAATGACTTTCCAGACGCCGGGCTCTGGTTTATAGGTCTTTGGAATACTATTAAACCACGCCAGGGTTCCTGAAGCCTCAAACAAGCGAATACCCGCGTCTCCTTCGCGTAAATGACCGCCTGTTTCTTCCTGAAATTTATTGATGGCCTGATTGGAATCCCAGCCGGGTGACCAGACGACCGGCAATAAAGCCGGAGGGACTTGCGCCGTGTTCCCTTCCATGGAATAAGCGAATGGCGTTTCCGAATCTGTGGATTGCCCGGGTTCGCTGACATCTATATTGGCATGCAGGGCTGTTCGACCACTGTAGCGATGAGGTTGTCTTGGAATTTTACTGCCTTTAACCCGGTAATCAGCGTCCGGCGCTACCTGAGTAATCGCCGTAAGTTCTGGAAATGCCTGAGCACAGGCAGTGGTCAGATCATTATGACGTTGCCATGAACTGTTTTCCATAGCCCCCAACAGCCACTGCCAACTGGCACAGATTGAATCCAGAGCGGGATAAACCGGAAAATATCGCTGGGCGCGGCCTTCATTATTGACCAAGGTGCCTTCGGATTCGACAAAGCTTGCCGCTGGAAGCAACAGATCCGCTTTTTCAGTGGTTGGGTTTTTCAGGCTGTCGATGACTACAAGCTGTTCTGCCGTTTTCAAAAATACGTCTACCTTTTGGTGGTCTGCCCGACGATAGAGATCATTCTCAAGAATCACTACAGTATCGGCCTGTCCCTGTTCAATTGCCGTGAAAGCCTGTTGCAAATAGTTTCCACCCATCAAAGCCAGGCCTAAACTGTTACATTCTGGCAGGGTAAAAGTTAATTGCCTATTGGGTGATGGTAAGGCTTTGGCGATATTATAAGCCGCTTGAATAACAGCAAGGCTTGAACAACTGGTTCCGGAAACAATCAATGGTCGTTTGGCCTGTTTTAAAGCTGCGGCTATAGTGTGTGCCAATTCGTTTTCATCCGCATCTAAAGCATTGGCTTTGGGAGCGGAGCTATCCAGGTAATGAGCGATAGCAAAACCGAAATCCGCAAGATCATCAGGGCTGCCATGATAAGTGTTCGTGGTTATATCATCCAGGCGAGTACTACTAATACTGGCGATAAAGACAGGTGTTAAAGCTTGGTTTTCGATCTCTCTTACCGCTGCATTCTGCCAGGGGGATACATGCAAAGCGCTGGCTGCCAGTTCAATGGAGGCATTACGCGCCGCCTGGCGTAACGAAAGCGCCATCCGGGGGGCGCTGTGAGTGACATCTTCACCCAGAATCAACAGCGCATCGGCTTGTTCGACTTCATGCAGGGAAGGTGAATGGATGCCGCCATCACGGATAATTTGACTGACAGTCTGCAATAATTGATATTCGGTATCGTCTATTCCAGGAAAAAAGTTGGTTTCGCCAACCAGTGAACGTAAGGCAAAATTGGCTTCCAGTGTGGCGCGCGGTGAACCGATGCCGATGATCCCTTTGGCGCGGGTCAACAGTTGATGAAAATGTTCTTTTGCTGTTTGAATACAGGCGTTGCGCTGTTTAATTCGTGGGTTTTGGATGCGTTTTGAACTATTGACAAAATCATAACCAAAACGACCTCTATCACATAGAAAATAGCCGTTCACATCACCGTTGTAACGGTTAATGATGCGTCTGAGTTCCCCATAACGCTCTCCGGGAGAAATATTACAGCCAAGGCTGCAATGGACACAGATTGAGGGCGCTGTCTGTAAGTCCCATTTTCTGGTGAAATGAGTGCTAAAGGTTTTGTCGGTAAAAACGCCAGTAGGACAAACCTCGACCAGATTGCCGCTAAATTCACTTTCCAGGACGCCATCCTCAAAGCGGCCAAAATAGACATTATTGTGAATACCAAACACCTGAAGATCATCGCAACCTGCATATTCGTTGTAAAACCGGGTACAGCGGTAGCAGGCAATACAACGATTCATTTCATGATTAATAAACGGGCCGAGATTCTGGTTATTATGGGTTCGTTTACGCCCCCGGTAGCGACGTAAGCTATGTCCGGTCATATGGGTCATATCCTGAAGATGACATTCACCGCCTTCTTCACAGACTGGACAATCGTGAGGATGATTGGTCATCAATAATTCGATGTTATCACTGCGAAATTGCCGCGCCTGTTCGGCATCCAGTGAAATGCGCAGATTGTCTGTAACTGGAGTCATACAGGCCATGACCAGACGACCGCGGGTATCTTCTTCATCCTTATATTGAATAATGGCGCATTGGCGGCAGGCGCCGGCAGACCCCATCGCAGGATGCCAGCAGAAATAAGGTAAATCCAGGCCCAGAGACAAACAGGTGGACAACACATTGTTTCCCTCCGGCACGCTATAAAACTGACCATCAATCTGAATACGGGCCATTATGCGCACTCCAGTTCGTCGTTGTTGCCGACGATGTAACGTTCAAAATCCTCGCGGAAAAATTTAAGCGCACTCTGCAAGGGTTCCATCGCCCCCGGCGCCAGAGCGCAAAAGGTATGTCCCGGTCCCAGCATACGGCAGAGTCCTGCCAGTGTATCCAGATCTTCCATGCGGCCCTGTCCTGCAATGATGTCTTGTAGCAGAGTGACTGTCCAGGGCAAGCCATCGCGACAGGGCGTACACCAGCCGCATGATTCCTGGGCAAAGAACTGTTCCAGATTCAGAACCATTTGCACAGGGCAGGTTTTATCATCCAGAATGATTAGTGTTCCGGTACCCAGGCGACTACCGGCCTGGGCAACCGCGTCGTAATCCATCCGTACATCGAGATGTTCAGGCAGCAAAAAATCGGTGGATGCGCCACCGGGTAAAAAACCGCGTAATTGATAACCATCCAGCATCCCACCGGCGTATTCTTCAACAATTTCCCGAATCGGCGTACCCATGGGTAATTCCCACAAGCCCGGATGTTTTACCCGGCCGCTGACACCGAACAGTTTGGTGCCGTGATCAGCGCCGAGTCCCAGACTGTGATACCAATCAATGCCGTAATGAATAATATGCCCTACGTTGCATAATGTTTCTACATTATTGACAACAGTGGGTCTACCCCAAAGGCCGCTGGCGACAGCAAAAGGGGGTTTGGCGCGAGGGGTGGATCTTTTGCCTTCCAGAGCATTCAGTAACGCTGTTTCTTCACCGCAAATATAACGGCCTGCACTGGTATGCAAATAGATTTCCAGATTGAAATCCGAAGCTAAAATATGTTCACCCAGATAACCCTGGGCTCGCGCTTCCTGTAAAGCATACGTTACCCGTTTCGCCGCCAGACGATATTCACCGCGCATAAAAATATAGGCAATATTGGCCTGGATGGCATAAGCGCCAATGATGATTCCTTCTATCAGTTGATGTGGATCTTGTTCCAACAGTAGCCGATCTTTGAATGCGCCAGGTTCCATTTCATCAGCATTAGCCACAAAATACCGGGTTTGTTGAAAATCCGGGAGGTCGCTGGTTTTTCTGGGAACCAGACTCCATTTCAAACCGGCGCTGAATCCTGCGCCGCCTCGTCCCCGTAATCCAGAATCCTTAATCCATTGTTCTACCTGATGCGGTTGTAATTCAGTAATCGCCTTACGCATACCTTGATAGCCCCCGGTTTTCTGATAATCGGCAAGGCTGGTAAAGTCACGATCCGGTCGGATATTTTGGGTTAACGGTTTGTCCATGTGGGTTACCTTTTAAGAATCTCGTCAATGGCATCTGCGTTCAAGTCTGTTTTCAGTTCATCACCCACCAGAGCCGCCGGCGCCCGATGACAGGCTCCGAGACAAACGATAGGTAGAATAGTGTATTGACCATCCGCAGAAGTTTCACCAGGTTCGACATGCAAACGCTGACATAAATGCTCTCGTATTTGCTCGCTACCCAGCATCCAGCAGGTCACACTGTTGCAATAATGAATCACAGTATCGCCCACGGGCTGGCGATAAATCAGATTGTCAAAAGTCGCCACGCTTTCCAGATGTGCCAAGGATATTTGTAAAAAGTCGGCGACCGCTCTAAGGGTTGAATCCGAAATCCAGCGCCGATGTTTTTGCACGATATTCAGCGCTTCGATAGCCACCGAGGTGTGATCTTCATAATGATTGATGATGGCATTAATCTCCTGAATCTCCAGAGGTGTCAAATCTTCACACGTTGATTTTTCTGCAGTTTGTTTCATTTCAGCGATCCACGTCAGACATGACATAATCAATACTGGCCAATATCGCCACCAGGTCGGCAACCATCATTCCTTTACACATCTGCGGAATCATTTGTAAATGGGCAAAAGAAGGCGTGCGAATCCGGGTGCGATAAGACAGGGTACCGCCATCGCTGGTTAAATAATAGGCATTCAATCCTTTAGTCGCCTCAATGGTCACCGAGGCTTCGCCCGTTGGAATCACAGGCCCCCAGCTAACATTGAGAAAATGCTGAATCAGGGTTTCTATATCGTGTAAGGTGCGATCTTTAGGGGGTGGGGTGGTCAAGGGGTGCTCTGCCTTATAAGGGCCTGTCGGCATATTGTTCAGACATTGATGGATAATACGCAAGCTTTGACGCATTTCTTCAACGCGAACCGCACAACGATCATAACAATCACCATTATTTCCCGTAGGTATATCGAAATCGTAATTTTCATAACCTGAATAGGGTCGTGCTTTACGGTAATCCCAGGCCAGGCCGGTGGCTCTCAAGCCTGCGCCAGTGATCCCCCAATCGATTGCTTCGGCGGTAGTATAAATGCCAACACCCTGAGCCCGATGTTTGAGCATTGTGTTCTGCATGATCAATTTGTCATAATGATCCAGCCGAGCCGGTAAATAATCAATAAATTCCCTGATGGGTTTTTCCCATCCTCGTGGTAAATCCATGGCCACGCCACCGATACGGAAGAAACTGGAGTGCATGCGGGCGCCGCTGATCATTTCCATAATATCGAATACTTTCTCACGGTCGATAAAGGTATAAAAGATCGGTGTCATCTGTCCCACATCCTGAGCAAAAGTGCCATAGAACAACAGGTGACTGGCGAGGCGATAGAGTTCGCAAATCATCACCCGGATAACCTGCGCCCGTTCCGGGACTGTGATACCCGCCAGTTTTTCCACGGCCAGTACATAAGGCAGGTTGTTCATCGAACCGCCCAGATATTCAACCCGGTCAGTGTAAGGGATATAGCTATGCCAGGATTGGCGTTCGCCCATTTTTTCGGCGCCGCGATGGTGATAGCCAATGTCGGGCAATGCATCGATAATTTCTTCGCCATCCAGTTGTAAGGCAACCCGAAATACCCCATGCGCACTGGGATGATTGGGACCAAGATTGAGAAACATGAAATCGCTGTTTTCGCTGTGGCGACGCATACCCCAATCCTCAGGGACGAAACGCAGCGCGTCCTGTTCAATTTTCTGTTGTTCATCGGACAGGCTGAAAGGTTCCACTTCAGTCGCACGGGCATAGTGATCTTTGCGTAACGGGTGGCCTTGCCAAGTGGGAGGCATGATAATACGCTTGAGATGTGGATGACCTGTAAACACAATACCGAACATATCCCAGACTTCGCGCTCGTACCAATTGGCAGACGACCATAAATCGGTAATCGTCGGCGCCGATAAATCGGTTTCCTTTAATGCCACTTTAAGGCGAATATCTTCATTGCGCTCAAAGGAAAGTAAATGATAAACCAGGGTAAAGTCACTTTTGGTAAGGTGTTGCCGGTGAGTGCGCTGACGTTCGTCGATAGCCGTCAGGTCGAACAGCATTTGATAAGGGGAGGTCGTCTGGTATTTTAAATATTGCAGGGTTTGATGTAATTGGTTACGGGAAATCCACAGCGTAAAAATACCATCCTGAGTCTGTTGAACGGTAAAGTCACCAATGGCCGCCTGTCCTGACAGTTCTTGCATAATATCGGAGACGATTGTGTTTGCTTCCAGATTAGTATTCAACGATTTTCTCCCCAATCTTTACCGAAACATAACT
>CAYNIU010000044.1:16443-17509 GCA_964397365.1 uncultured Methylomarinum sp.
GCGTAGAGGCATTGCCAGTCCGAGTTTACGCGATTGTTCTGTTTGATTTCACTCATAATGTGTCCAAAGCACATTCAGATATATCTTCTTTCATTCCTTCTTTTATTGATTCTCTCATTTCAGGAATTGATAACAAATAGAGTGTTTCCGATATAGCGTTCCAATCTTCCTCAGAAACAAGAACGGCATTTCCTCTTTTTCCAGTGATTACAATAGGTTGATGAGTTTCTTTTGTTTCATCAATTAAAGTATACAGTTTGGATCTGGCTTCTGTTGCATTCAAAATAGTCATAACTTACCTCTAAAGAGCAACGCACGACTGAACGTACGTTAAATCAAGGAAAAATGCTAAGGCTTCAAGCGCATGGGTGAGCAGTTACACTGAAACTATATTTCATCAGGATCTCTCAATTGCCGGATTCGCATTCTCTCTTCAGTGAGTAAATCACGAAAACTTGGGGGAGTCGCTTTATGTACATTTTGATCTCCCACAACCCAACTCAATGGGCGTTTTTCCTGATGAGCTATCGAATCCTGAAGTAACATCAAGCCTTGAAGCAACGCCTCAGGACGTGGTGGACAACCCGGCACATAGACATCAACCGGTAAAAACTTATCGACGCCTTGTACCACGCTATAGATATCATACATACCACCGGAGTTGGCGCAAGAACCCATGGAAATGACCCAACGAGGTTCCAATAATTGATCATAAAGACGCTTGACAACCGGCGCCATTTTGCGAAAAACAGTGCCTGATATGACAATCACATCAGCCTGACGCGGCGAGCTGCGGATGACTTCGGAACCAAAACGGGCAATATCGTGGCGACTGGTAAAGGCGGTCGCCATTTCGACGTAGCAACAGGACAGACCAAAGTTAAATGGCCAGACAGAATTGGCTCGTCCCCAGGCTACCATATCTTCAAGTCTGGCAAACAGAAAATTTCGTCGCATAGCCTCTTCATACGTTTGTTGCTTTAATTTTGAAGTAGAGCTGTTTTCAGCCGGGGTTAGTGTCCAGTTCATTGGCTTGCCTTATCGTGGATTCTGGAAAGATCAACAC
>CAYNIU010000045.1:0-1144 GCA_964397365.1 uncultured Methylomarinum sp.
GTTTTGATTATATATTAATTGATACGGCGGCCGGTATTGATAGTAGCGTATTGGATTTTGTGGCCTCAGCTCAATACAGAATCGTTGTTATTACCCCGGAACCGACTTCACTCACTGATTCATTTGCCTTGCTTAAGATGCTATCAATCAGAGGTGGTAAACGCAACCTTTTCATTCTGATCAATCGAGTTGATGATTACAAATCCAGCCAGAAAGTATTCAGGCGTTTTCAAATGGCGGTGAATAAATACCTGAAGATTAAAATCAATTTTTTGGGTTATCTGGCCAATGACCAGTCGCTGGTCAATGCCGTTAGCTGTCAGGTTCCTGTAGTTGTTGGGGCGCCGGAATCTTCAGTCAGTTGTTGTTTTTACGCCTTGGCTGATATTGTAAAAAGGCAATTCCTGAATGCAAAGGCATTGCCTTATTTCAGTCATTACTGGCAAAAAATATCGGCTGTCGGCAGTGATAAAAAGACATTGGAAAAAACGGTTGCCAACAGACTGCAATCACGCCTGAAACCTGAAAGCAAGCCTCGTCTGAAATGTTCCGAGGTAATTGCCTTGCTGGAACGACAAGGTTATCCGGAAGCACAAATGCGCGATTTGATTGTGAATATGGAAACAGTTTTTGAGAAAACCTATGGCAAACCGCTAAAAAGCACTGAAAGTGTGATGGCCGATTTATTGGCCGATGTTTCTGGTAATGAACAAAAAGCACGATTATTACACGAAGCATTAGCTCACAGTTTTGAAAGACAGTTTCATAAAAAAATTGATGATCCGGTTGCCGGACTAACTCAGCAGATGATGGACGAAAATTATTCAAGACAGGAATTTTCCAGTCTTATGAGGCAATTCGGGCAAATCTATCAGCAGCGCTTTGGCGTCAGATATTTTGGTGACAGCGAACAATTGCTGGAACAAATTTTTCAGTTGCTGCAACCCAAATGACTTAGATTAACTTAAGGTTTAATGAAAAAAAGCGATTTTAATTATTATCTGCCGGAAACGTTAATAGCGCAAAAGCCACTACCTGATCGCAGCGCCAGTCGCATGCTGTGCATGGAAAAAACAAGCGGTCGCTTAGATGACCGGATGTTCAGTGATTTTGTTGATTTAATCGGAAAAGATGATCTGCTGGT
>CAYNIU010000045.1:1244-17150 GCA_964397365.1 uncultured Methylomarinum sp.
GGTGCTGTTGCCGCACCGACTGCGGGCTTGCATTTTGATCATGAGACAATGGAAAAGTTAGAACAAAAAGGTATTAAAAAAGCTTTTGTGACTCTGCATGTCGGCAGCGGTACATTTCAGCCGGTCAGAGTTGAAGACTTATCCGAACATGTTATGCATAAAGAGTTTTATTCTGTGTCCCAACAGGCCATTGATGCGCTGAAGCAAACCCGTGCCCAGGGTGGCCGTATTGTGGCTATTGGCACTACTGCTGTCAGAGCGCTGGAATCGGCCTCAAGGAGCGGAGAAATGCAGGCCGGTTTTGGTGATACCGACTTGTTTATTACTCCCGGTTATTCATTCAAATCAGTCGATGCCATGCTGACTAATTTCCATTTGCCGGAATCAACATTGCTCATGTTAATTTCCGCTTTCGCCGGATATGAACAGATAATGCATGCCTATCAACATGCGATTGAGCAAAAATACCGTTTTTTCAGTTATGGAGATGCAATGTTTTTAAGTAGGTAACCTTATTTGGTATGTTATCAGGGCATTGTTGTACTTGAACGGACTCCCTTGTTTTCAGAGGAAGCAATTTGCTGACAGGCAAGGCCATATAAAAATAATTCTTGCTTTTTTATGTTGACAGGTTAACTATGGAATAATCCTTTGGTCAATAAGGGTGACGCTATGTTGACACGACGCCGATTTTTAGGTTACAGCACGGCCGGTATTCTGGCTGCTGCTGGTTGCAGGCCACAAAATACTGACTGGCTGTTCAACCAGGAAACATTATTCTCCAATGCAAATCTGTCATTGACGGACAGGACAGAACTGGCAAAATTGAAAAACCTGTTTTTGGGTTATCCTCTCAACCTGAATACTCCAGTTGATGATTTTTTTATCTGGCGAAAGCAATTGCTTGCTGCGGGAATTGGCGCATTTTCTTATAACAACGTGGGTAATCCCTTTAAAGACAGTCCCATCGAATTCAATACTCATGATTTTGAACGGGAAATCATACTTAGATTCGGTCAGTTGTTTGCTTTTCCCCGGAATGACACCTGGGGTTTTCTCTCAAACAGCGGTACCGATAGCAATATGCATGGTATGTACATGGGGCGGACTCTTTTAAAGGGACGTACCAGCGTCATGCCAAAAGCTTATTTCACTAAAGAAGCGCATTATTCAGTACAGATCTTACGTGACTTGTTAGGAATGGAAACCGTTTTTGTCGACACCCGGCCTGATGGCAGCATGGATCCCGATGACCTTGGGCTGAAATTGGCCGCTAACGCAAATCAGCCGGCATTAGTGGTCGCGACTATCGGAACCACATTCAAGGGGGCGATTGATGATATTGACGGCATTCAGGAACAATTAAAAGCGTACCCGGGTTATCTACATTTGGATGCCGCACTATTTGGCGGCTATTTGCCCCATACTGCCCAGGCTAAAGAAATATGGCACCAGTCGCTAACCGATCCGAAAAGAAAACGTTACGATTCCATTGCTGTTTCCTGTCATAAATTTTTCGGTTTTCCATCGCCTGCCGGTTTATTTATTACCAGACAAAGCTGTTTTGATGAATTTAATGAGCTTTTCAGTCAAATTCATAACCCTGAATACATTAAACATGTACCGGGAACTATAACCTGTTCCAGAGATGCAGTAAAACCAGCTGAATTCTTTTTTTTCTCAACACCTGAAGCCTTAAACAGACAGGCTGAAGATACCCGTTTGATATTGCAGCAAACAACGGACCTGCTGGAGCAAATGCAAAGCCATTTTCCTCAATTGCAAGCCACTCGCGCAAATAAGCTGTCTAATACCCTCTATTTCAGAAAACCTGACGACTGGATTGTCAGAAAATATTCATTAGCTACTATGGAACTAGAGATAAAACAGAAAAAACAAGACTATGCGCATGTGGTCATCATGCCGCATGTTAACCGGGAAGTAACCACTGAATTTTTGGCAGATTTAGCGGAGGGTTCGGATTCTGTTGCCCATTTATAACGCACAGCTTTAGCCTGCAATGGGTTCATATTACGGTATGTCAATTGTTGACCTGTTTCCTGTGCTACCTGTTATTAAGGCTGCAAATATCGGCGTCCATGAAATCTACTGTGACACTGTATATAATAGGCTTTTTTTAACAACCACCCAGAGTAATGTCAGCGCACACTATTTTTTCTCCTGAATTGCCAAAGAAACAAGCAACACCCTTATATTGGAGTGGTTTAACAGGTTGTGGTGATTCACTGGCATTGGCGACCGCAATCCAACAGCAAAAACGCCTGTTTCTCATTGTTACACCTGATAGTCAGACGGCTTTGCGGCTGGAGCACGAACTGGCTTTTTTCTTAAATAACGAATTCCCGATTCTGCATTTTCCGGACTGGGAAACTCTGCCTTATGATGTTTTTTCACCGTTACCGGATATTATTTCTGATCGCTTGAAAACGCTGGCGGTTTTACCGGAAACCAGACACGGTGCGCTGGTCGTTTCTGTAGCGACGCTGATGCACAGGCTGGCGCCTCGTGAACATGTGCTGGCCAACAGCTTTTCCATTCATGTGGGGAGTACATTCAATCTGCAGTTAAACCGGGCTAAACTGGAAGCTGTAGGCTATCAATGTGTATCACAGGTTTATCAACATGCCGAGTTTGCCGTCAGGGGGTCGATTGTGGACTTGTTTCCGATGGGCAGCAAACAACCTTACCGTATTGAGTTGTTTGATGAGGATATAGAATCTATTCGTACCTTTGACCCGGAAACCCAGATGTCGCTGGAAAAAATAGACAAAGTGGAATTGTTTCCAGCGCGGGAGTTTCCGTTTACCGATGAGGCGATCAAGCAGTTCCGTCGGTCTTTTCGTTCTCATTTCCCTGAAACTTCGGAAAAAAACCCAATCTATCAGGATGTTAGCAAAGGTGTTGCCCCGGGAGGCATTGAATATTATTTACCGCTGTTTGTAGACAATACCGAATCGTTATTTGATTATTTACCCGAATCGACGGTATTTGTTTTACCGGCTTCTTTTGAAGCGTTGGCAGAAACATTCTATAACGAGGCGGAAGAGCGTTTTCAGCAGCGTAAATATGATGCCCACAGACCCTTACTGGAGCCTGATGTCTTATTTCTGAATCCCCGGGAGTTACAACAAAAAGCGGGGGATTTTTCGCGTGTAGTATTGGCGCAGGGGACGGGGCAGGCGGTTGAATTCAATTGTCAGCCGTTGCCTGATTTAGCGATTGATAGCCGACGACAAGAACCGGCGCAACGGTTACGACAATTTATCGAAACCTTTACCGGTAAGATTTTGTTTGTTGCTGAAACGGCCGGTCATAGAGAGTCGTTGATAGATAAACTTAAATCCTATCAATTGACTTTGAAGACAGTGAAAAACTGGCCGGATTTTCTTCACAACGGGCAACTGCTTTCCATTCTGGTGGCGCCAATGGATCATGGGTTGTTGCTGACAGACCCGGCCATTGCCATTATTACCGAAAGCCAGATCAGTGGGGAAAAGGTTCTGCAACGACGCAGAAGACGGAAGTCTGCGGCCAGGGAACTGGAAAATGTTTTCAATAATCTGAATGAATTGACCATTGGTTCACCGGTAGTGCATCAGGAACACGGTGTCGGTCGCTATATGGGCTTGCAGACTTTAAAAATAGGCGATATTGAGGCCGAGTTTTTGACCTTGAAATATGCCAATGATGACAAACTCTATGTGCCGGTTTCATCATTGAATTTGATTGGTCGATACAGCGGTGTCAGTGCAGAGAATGCGCCATTGCATCGATTGGGGAGCGATCAATGGAGCAAGGCCAAGAAAAAAGCTATGGAACGGGCCCGTGATGTGGCGGCTGAATTGCTGGATATTCATGCAAAAAGGGCCGCTAAACAAGGCTGCCAGTTCACTATAAACAATGAAGAATATGACGCTTTTGCCGGTTCCTTTCCCTTTGAAGAAACGCCGGATCAGCAAGCCGCCATAGACGCGATTCTGACGGATATGTATTCACCCCAGCCGATGGACAGAGTGGTTTGCGGTGATGTCGGTTTCGGTAAAACTGAAGTGGCCATGCGCGCCGCATTTATTGCCGTGCAAAGTGGTAAACAGGTAGCGGCATTGGTGCCGACTACCTTACTGGCGCAACAGCATTTTCAAAATTTTCGTGATCGTTTCGCGGATTGGCCGATTCGTGTCGAGGTGATGTCGCGTTTTAATACTCCGAAGCAACATAAGGCAATTGCGCAAGATCTGGAGCAAGGCAAGGTCGATATTGTTATCGGCACCCACAAACTGCTTTCCAGCGAAATTAGATATAAGGAACTGGGGCTGGTGATTATTGATGAGGAACATCGCTTCGGTGTGCGTCAGAAAGAACATTTTAAAAAGTTGCGGCAGGAAGTGGATTTGCTGACCCTGACGGCGACGCCTATTCCCAGAACCTTGAATATGGCCATGTCGGGTCTGCGCGATATTTCCATTATTGCCACGCCGCCGCCAAATCGCCACGCTATCAAAACCTTTATCAGCGAATGGGTCGATGCACAGATTCAGGAAGCCTGTCAGCGGGAGATCAAACGCGGAGGACAGGTCTTTTTTCTGCATAATGATGTCAGGAGCATGGATAAAATAGCCCGGGAACTGGAAAAACTGGTGCCTGAGGCAAGAGTGCAAATGGCCCACGGACAGATGCCGGAACGTGAACTGGAACAGATTATGCTTGATTTTTATCATCAGCGCTTTAATCTGTTGATCTGTAGCACGATTATTGAAAGCGGGATTGATATCCCCAGCGCCAATACCATTATTATCAATCGTGCCGACAAACTGGGATTGGCGCAATTGCATCAACTCAGGGGCAGGGTAGGACGTTCGCATCATCGTGCTTATGCGTATTGTATTGTGCCGCCGCAAAAACTGATGAGCCGCGATGCGGTGAAACGCCTGGAAGCCTTTGAAACCTCCGGGGAACTGGGCGCCGGTTTTATGTTGTCTTCGCATGACATGGAAATTCGCGGCGCGGGGGAATTACTGGGTGAAGGTCAAAGTGGACAAATCCAGGAAATCGGCTTTACTTTGTATACTGAATTACTGGAAAGAGCGGTCAATGCCTTGAAATCAGGACAGCAGCCGGAACTGGATGCGCCGCTGGATACTGGCCCAGAGGTCGATTTACAGACCGCGGCTTTGATTCCCGAAGATTATCTGCCCGATATACATGCCCGGCTGGTTCTGTATAAACGTATTGCCAGCGCCGAAAATCAGGAGGATTTACGGGCGTTGAAAGTGGAAATGATTGATCGTTTCGGGTTATTACCCGAGCCGGTTAAGGCTTTGTTTAGCGTGACTGAATTAAAACAACAGGCAGCTGAACTGGGGATTAAAAAAATTGAAGCGAATGTGGCTGGCGGCCGGGTGATTTTTGCGGCCGAAGCGAATATCAATACAGTGGCCTTGATCGAATTAATACAAACACAGGCACAGATCTACAAATTTGATGGCGCTGATAAACTCAGGTTTACCCAAGCCTTTGAAAGTCTGGAAGAGAAACTGGATTTTCTGAGAGGATTACTGCAACAGCTGACGCCGGAGACAGCATAATTATGAGGAAATACACAATCTATGGAGTTATGCTGCTGTTAAGTTCAATCAGTTTAAAGCTGATGGCAGATACCAAAACCTATAAAATTGAAGTGTTGGTTTTTGCTCAGAATATACCTACCAGCGAAATATTTGATCAGTATGAAAGTCAGATTGAATGGCCAAGACTACTTGCTGAACGGAGTCGTTATGATCGCGTAGCCGTTGAACATATGAGTTTGAGTGGAATCAAAGCCAAATTGCAGCGCAGCGCCGGTTATCATCCGCTGATGCACGTTGCCTGGACTCAGACAATCAAAGCTAACCGTATCGGCACTGCCGTACATCTTTATAACCAGTCAGACACAGTTAACGGTTTTTTTCGTATTCAACGCGGTCATTATCTGCATATGATTACTGATCTGGAATACCGCCCGAACGGTTCTCTCATTTATCGCTTGACCGAAAAACGCCGCTTTAAACTCAATGAGATTCATTATCTGGATCATCCTAAATTTGGCGTTATTGTCAAAGTTTCACCATTAATTTCGCATGAGCCAAAGTGATCAGCAACAACTGATTCAGCAGACGGTTCAAACAGCCCTTAAAAACCGGACAGCGTTGAAAATTGTTGCTGGAGACAGTAAATCCTTTTATGGGCGACAAGCGCAAGGAGAAATACTGGATCTCAGTGGACATCAGGGAATCATCAATTATCATCCTTCGGAACTGGTAATCACAGCCAGAACCGGAACCCGGCTTGCAGATATTCAGCAAACTCTGTCCGAGCAAGGGCAGATGCTGGCTTTTGAACCGCCGTCTTTTGCTGTTTCGGCAACATTAGGCGGGACTATTGCCTGTGGTTTTTCCGGTTGCAGAAGAGCTTTTGCCGGTTCTGCACGCGATTTTGTGCTGGGTTGTAAAATGATTGACGGCCAGGGAGAAGTTTTGTCGTTTGGTGGTGAAGTGATGAAAAATGTGGCTGGCTATGATGTGTCAAGATTGATGGTGGGGGCAATGGGGACATTGGGGGTGTTGCTGGAAATTTCGCTAAAAGTGCTGCCCATGCCGCAACAGGAAATAACCTGCTGTTTTCATCGGAGCAAACCCGACGCCATGAATAAAATGTTAAAGCTGGCTTCGCAGTCTTTGCCGCTGTCGGCAATGAGTTATGATGGCGAGCGCTTGACTGTGCGCTTATCCGGGAGTGAAGGTGCGGTGCAGGCAGCGTTCAAAAAAACAGGTGGTGAACACTTATTGAATGGTAAGCAATATTGGCGCGACCTGAAAGAGCAACAGCTGGATTTTTTTCAGTCAGATAAACCGCTGTGGCGGATTTCTGTTTCTCCTGCAATCCCGGAATTGCCTGTGGCCGGAGACTGCTATGTTGATTGGGGCGGAGCTTTGCGCTGGTTAAAAACCAATGAGCCAGCGGAAAAGATTTTTGCTTGCGCTGCCAGAGCAAATGGCCATGCAACATTGTTCAGAGCAGCAGATAGACATGGTCACGTTTTTCAACCGTTAACCGGTAAACTACAGCAACTGCATCGTAATTTAAAAAGAGCCTTTGATCCTCAAGGGATATTTAATCCTTACCGAATGTACAGAGATTGGTGAATGCAGACTAATCTGGCTGATTTTGTAAAACAAAGAGCCGAGCATAATGAGCTGGAAGGTATTTTGCGCGCCTGTGTGCATTGTGGATTCTGTAATGCAAGCTGTCCGACTTATCTATTATCGGGCGATGAATCGGATGGGCCGCGGGGACGTATTTATTTAATGAAACAGGTATTGGAGGGTAAGTCCGTCAGTCATTTGACCCAATTGCATCTGGACAGGTGTTTAAGTTGCTGTTCCTGTGAAACCACCTGTCCTTCCGGTGTCAAATACGGTCGATTACTGGATTTTGGCAGAAAAGTTGTCGAAGAAAAGGTTGGGCGATCATGGCATGCTACATTCCTACGTTATTTGATACGGCAGATTTTTGGTTATCGCAATCGTTTTCAAAATGTCATAAAATTAATATGGTTTTTTAGACCTGTATTGCCGGAGACATTAAAAAACAAAATTCCGCGTAAACCAACGCAAACAAAATGGCCGGCAAATCAGCATCAGCGAAAAATGCTCATTATGACAGGATGTGTACAACCGGTGTTAGCGCCTTCGATAGATACGGCAACGGCTCATGTACTGGATAAACTGGGGATTTCCCTGATACAGGTTAAAAACAGTGGTTGTTGCGGCGCCTTGAGTTACCACCTGTCTGATCATGAGCAGGCCAGAGTATTGGCTAAACAAAATATTGACGCCTGCTGGCTTTATATAGAGCAAGGCGCTGAGGCCATTGTTATGACTGCCAGTGGTTGCGGTGTGGCAGTAAAGGAATACGACAAATTGTTATACAATGATACTGAATATAGGGAAAAAGCCAGAATATTTTCTGCTCTGGTTAAGGATATTAGCGAAGTATTGGTCGATGAGGATTTATCTTTGTTTAAGGCTGATCACCGAAGGGTTGCTTTTCAGTCGCCGTGTACTTTGCAGCATGGTCAAAAATTGGCTGGTAATGTTGAATTTATTCTGGAACAAGTGGGGTATCATTTGATAGCAGTCCGCGACGGTCATTTATGTTGCGGTTCAGCTGGCGTTTATTCATTACTGGAGCCACATATTTCGCAGCAACTGAAGGAAAATAAACTGCTCAGTTTGCTGGCCGGAAGACCTGATATTATTGCAACTGCCAATATTGGTTGTTTACTGCATTTACAAAGCGGAACTTCCGGCGGCGTTATCCACTGGATTGAACTATTACATGAAAATGAGTGACAAGTATGATGAATGAAAAATCTGAAATGGAAATAATTGAATCACCTTGCCTTGGACAGTGCGGCCTGAATGAAGAAAATATCTGCCCAAGTTGTTATCGAAGTCTGGAAGAAATTACCAGCTGGATAACGGTAGATAATGATACCCGGCGTCAATATCTGGAAAATATTGCGAAAAGAAAATCACAAGAAATGGTAAACTAAATAAAAAACTTAATTGCATTTTTTGGATAAATTCAGGTTATAATTGCAACCGTTTGTAGCCCTGATCACAAGATCGGGGCTTTTTGATTCAAGCGATTGTCAAACATTATTTGACGAAAACCGCTTTATGTAGATTAGCTGGAGTATCTACGGCAATATGACACAAAAACTTTACATACAGACTAATGGCTGTCAGATGAACGAGTACGATTCTGACAAAATGCGGGATGTGTTGCAAGCATCTCATGGGTTGGAAATGACCGAAAACCCGGAAGAAGCCGATATTCTGTTATTAAACACCTGTTCAATCAGGGAGAAAGCTCAGGAAAAGGTATTTTCAGCGGTTGGTCGTTGGAAAAAAATAAAGGATAAACGACCGGACATCGTTATTGGTGTAGGCGGCTGTGTCGCCAGTCAGGAAGGTGCGGCGATTCAGAAACGCGCACCTTATGTCGATATCGTTTTTGGGCCGCAAACTCTGCATCGCTTGCCGGAATTGTTAAACCAGGCTCGCAATGGACATCAAAAAGTCGTTGATATCTCTTTTCCTGAAATCGAAAAATTTGATTCTTTACCGGAACCCAGAGCCGAAGGTCCCAAGGCTTTTGTTTCTGTCATGGAAGGCTGTAGTAAGTATTGTACCTATTGTGTGGTGCCCTATACCCGCGGAGAAGAGATCAGTCGCCCCCTTGATGATGTGATTGCCGAGATTACCACGCTGGCAGAGCAGGGGGTTCGTGAGATCAATCTGCTGGGACAGAATGTCAACGCCTATCGCGGTGAAATGGAAGATGGCGAAATTGCAAGTTTTGCTTTGTTATTACATTATGTCGCTGCGGTGGACGGGATTGACAGAATCCGTTTTACCACATCACACCCCTTGGAATTTACTGACGATATTATCGAGGCATTTGCGGAAATTCCAGAATTGGTCAATCATTTGCATTTACCGGTACAAAGTGGTAACAATCGCATATTGGCAGAAATGAAACGGGGGCATGTTCGTGAAGATTATCTTCAAATTATGAACAAAATAAAAGCGGTTCGTCCCGGTATCAGTCTGTCGTCAGATTTTATTATCGGTTTTCCTGGGGAAACCGATGATGAATTTGAAGATACCTTGTCATTGATTGAAGAGGTCGGTTTTGACTTTTCCTACAGTTTTATTTTTAGCCCCAGACCCGGAACGCCGGCAGCGGATTTTCCTGATGAAATCAGTGCTGAAATTAAAAAACAACGCCTGCAAAGACTACAAAAACGTCTGGACGAAATGACTCAGGAAATTTCCAGATCCATGGTTAATACGGTGCAGACCGTGTTGATAGAAGGCGTGTCGAAAAAAAATCCTTTGCACATGACAGGACGAACCGAAAATAACCGGGTCGTTAATTTTGCTGCACACCCCCGTCTGCTAGGTCAGTTTGTTGATGTGTTGATCACTGAAGCCTTGCCAAATTCTTTAAGAGGGCGTCTGCTTGAGTCCTCGGTTAATAAAATCGTAGAAACCGCCTAAGTGTCCCAGTCCAATTTTTCTCAGGAGATAACGCTGCTTCCGGCAGACAATCAACGATTGTCCAATTTTTGTGGCCAATTCGACAGCCATCTTCGTCAGATCGAACAACGTTTGAAAGTTGAAATTGCCAATCGGGGTAATCACTTTAAAGTGACAGGCATTGACAATGCAGTCAGGGCGGCATGTGCGGTTATGAAAAAACTGTTTGAAATTACAAGAGATGAAGTGATTACTCCCGAACAAGTTCACTTGAGTATGCAGGATTCCAGCATAGATCTGATGATGCAGAACAGCTCCAAAGAAAAAATGGAAACGCTGTTTATTAAAACCAAACGTGGCGTTATCAAAGGCCGTGGTGAAAACCAGCAAGGATATTTGAGTAAAATCATGAGCCACGATATCAATTTTGGTGTGGGGCCTGCCGGAACCGGTAAAACTTATCTGGCGGTGGCCTGTGCAGTGGAAGCGTTACAACAGGAAAAAGTCAGACGAATTGTACTGGTCAGGCCGGCAGTTGAAGCCGGTGAAAAACTGGGGTTTCTACCCGGCGATATGGCGCAGAAAGTGGATCCGTATTTACGGCCTTTATACGATGCTTTATATGAAATGCTGGGGTTTGAAAAGGTTGATAAACTGATTGAGCGCAATGTCATTGAAGTGGCTCCTCTGGCCTTTATGCGTGGCCGGACGCTGAATGATTCTTTTATTATTCTGGATGAAGCGCAAAATACCACGACAGAGCAAATTAAAATGTTTTTAACCCGGGTTGGTTTTGGTTCCACGGCGGTAGTCACAGGTGATGTAACCCAGATAGATCTGCCCAATGAAAGGATGTCCGGTTTGATTCATGTACTTAAAGTTTTAAAAGACGTGGAAGGAATAAGCTTCACATTTTTTGAGGTTCGGGACGTGGTCAGGCATCCGCTGGTACAGCGTATAGTGACAGCTTACGAGCAGTATGAACTTCGACAGGGAAATTAAGCTATAACTGATGAATCAATTGGATATTCAAATTGTAACGCAGTTGGAAAATCTACCCGGAAAACAACAGTTTCAACAATGGGTGGATGCTGTGCTGAGCGATTATGATGCAGATACTGAAATTGTCATCCGTATTGTTGATGAAAACGAAAGTACTCAGCTCAATGAAAAATACCGCCAAAAGCAGGGGCCGACCAATATTTTAAGTTTTCCTTTTGAAGCGCCGGCCGGTATTAATATGGATTTACTGGGTGATTTAGTCATTTGTGCGCCAGTTGTTGCCAGCGAAGCACGGCAACAACGAAAAAAACTGCAACAACACTGGACGCATATTGTTGTGCATGGTGTACTCCATTTGCTGGGTTATGACCATATTGACAGGGCTGAGGCCGAACAGATGGAAGCTATGGAAATCAATATTTTACAACATCTGAATATAGCAAACCCCTATCTGGAGGATAGCAACCTATGAGCGATGATACCCCCCCGAGTAGTCAATTTCAGCAGAAAAGTTTTATAGATCGTATCGGTCAAATGCTATCTGGAGAACCGCAAGATCAGGAAGACTTGCTGGAAATACTTAGAGAAGCACAAGAAAGGCGTTTGCTTGATTCAGATGCTTTGTCTATGATTGAGGGTGTTTTACAAGTCAGTGAAATGCGGGCTAGGGATATTATGATTCCGCGGATTCAGATGGTTGTGGTGCCTAAAGATGCAGAATTGGAAACTATATTTCCTTTAGTCCTTGAGTTTGGACATTCCCGATTTCCGGTGATTGAAGATGATCGTAGTAAGGTTGTTGGGGTATTAATGGCAAAAGATTTGCTGGCTTACGCTTTACAGAATAAAAATCTGAAAGTGGCGGATATTATGCGTCCGGTCAGCGTGGTTCCTGAAAGTAAGCGTTTGAATGTATTGCTCAAAGAGTTTCGTACCGAGCGTCACCATATGGCGATTGTTGTCGATGAATATGGCATGGCGGCAGGTTTGGTTACCATAGAGGATGTACTGGAACAGATCGTCGGTGAAATTGAAGACGAACATGATGCGGATGAAGAAGAATATATTCATCAGCGTAATGACAGAGAATTTACTTTGAAAGCTTTGACACCTATTGAAGAATTTAATGAGTATTTCTCGGCCGACCTGGATGATGATGAATGCGACACTATTGGCGGTTTTATCGTACATCAACTTGAGCATTTACCGAAAAAAGGTGAAAAGCTGGAATTTGGCCGTTTTCGCTTTGAAGTGATACGTGCCGATAACAGAAGGGTGCATTTAATTAAATTAAAACTGAAAAAATAGCAGGGCAGATAATCGCTCCTGCATTATCTGCATTCAGCACGTCCGTGTGCTTCACAGATAATCGCTCCTCGGCAACTGCTCCTGCGTTGCCCTACCTGCGGACGTCCTGCCCTTGTGCATTATCTGCATTCAGCACGTCCGTGTGCTTCAAGCCAATTAGATTGACTCAGTTTTTTATGTCATCTTGAATCAAATCATTAAGCATTTGTTTTTCTTCGATGGTCAACAAATTATGCCATTTTTGGGTGTGTCTTGGAGAAATTATGCGGCTCATGTTGTTAACACGCCTAAGGGTTTTTCTGCGATCCTGACTGCGACGATCCTGATGGCGCCGATCCTGTTTTGGACATAACAGATATTCCTGCTGAATCGCGTTAAGCCACTCACTACTACCAAATGAGTAGGTTATGACGCGTCTTTCTTTAGATCGACGCTCAGACTGGCGTCTGCTGTTTTGTCTGGAATCATTGGAAGTCATGCCGTCCATCCACAAGAAATAAAATATTGGGTTCAAAAATACTCAGGAGGAAATGTTTTTCTGGATCAGGAAAACATCGTTATTGTAGTCATTTTCCCACAGATATGCTTTAGTATTGAATCGCTTTCGAAAGTTCCCGGGCTTATTTAACCCGGTTTTCACTTGTGATAATGAGTCTGTTTTTAGAACAGATTTTTGGATAATAAACTCGCATTTCCACCCATCGCCGCCGTGTTGTTAGTAACGCTCTGCTCTACGGTAAAAGCCTGCAAATAATTGGGGCCGCCGGCTTTAGGACCGGTTCCCGACAGACCCATGCCGCCAAAAGGTTGAACGCCCACGACGGCGCCGATCATATTGCGATTAATATAGATATTGCCGACTCTGACATGCTTTTGAATGGTATCAATTGTATGCTGGATACGGCTGTGTATGCCCAACGTCAAACCGTATCCATTCTGGTTGACAGCGGCTATGACCTGCGCTAAATCAATAGCACGGTAGCGAATGATGTGGAGTACGGGACCGAAATGTTCCTTTTCAAGTTGTGATAATGAGGATATCTCAATCAAAGTTGGGGGGAAAAAACTGCCATTCAGGCAGTGTTCCGGTACCGTCATTTGATGGAGCAGATTTGCTTTTTGCTGTATGCTGCCGACATGTCGCCTTAACTGCTCGGCGGCTGATTGGCTGATGACAGGGCCAACGTCAGTGCTATAACCGTCAGGATAGTCCATCACCAGTTGTTGCATGGCGCCAATCAATAAATTAATGACCTTATCGGCGATTTCCTGTTGTACAAATAAGACGCGTAACGCCGAACATCGTTGTCCTGCACTGTTGAATGCAGAGTTTATGGCATCTTGCGCCAATTGTTCGCAATGCGCTGAACTGTCGGCAATCAGAACGTTTTGTCCGCCGGTTTCCGCAATCAACGGCACAATAGTGGCGTGCGTTGCCAGTTGCCGATTAATTAAACCGGCCGTTACTGTAGAGCCGGTAAATGCGACCCCGGCAATTCGCGGGTCCTGAAGTAAAGTCTTACCAATAACGGCGCCATCACCGGGTAAAAAGTGTAAAACCTGTTCAGGAATTCCCGCTTGATGCAATAGCTGAATGCAGCGCATTGCCGTCAGTGGTGTTTGTCCGGCCGGCTTGGCTATGACAGTGTTACCGGCAGCCAGAGCCGCTGTGACCTGGCCGGTAAAAATAGCAATGGGGAAATTCCAAGGACTGATGCAGGCCAACACGCCGCGGCCATAGTAGTGTAACTGATTTAATTCCCCGGTCGGGCCGGGCAGTTTAAGCGGCTGATCAAATAATTCCAGGGCGTTAGCCGCATAATAGCGACAAAAATCAACGGCCTCACGGACTTCTGCCAGCGCATCCTTAATCGTGCGGCCGCCTTCACGCACGCATAAAGACGCCAGTTCCAGCCGGTGTTGTTCAAATAATTCAGCGGCCTTTAGCAGATAACGAACACGCGTAGCCACAGGCGTTTGTCGCCAGTTAGAAAAAGCATCGGATGCCGAATGTAGCGCTTGTTGAATAGTGGCTTTATCGGCATGAATGACATGGCCGACCGCTAAGGTTTTGTCATAGGGACTGTAGATGGGATGTTCAGTACCGGAACAGGGAGCACCGTTAACTAAAGGCGTCGCTTGCCATTGGCGTTTGGCCAAGTCATCAAGACTTTGTTGTAGCGTCGCGAGTACATTAAGATCACCGAGGTTTAATCCGGCTGAATTTAAGCGTTGCTGACCATACAAGTTTTTAGGTAAGACTATGGCGGGTTTATAGTCGGTTTTGCTTTTTAAATCAGCGACAGGGTCCCGGGCAATTGTGGCAATACTGATGGCTGGGTTTTCAATCTGATTGACAAATGATGTGTTGGCGCCGTTTTCAAGTAATCTTCTCACCAGATAAGGCAGTAGTTCCTGATAACGGCCTACCGGGGCGTATATGCGACAGGGGGGGTGTCGACTTTCGGAAGCAACGATTTGTTGATAAAGCAGATCCCCCATACCGTAAAGTTTTTGAAACTCATAGTTATCCTGTGGTTCCACCAGCTCTTGAATAGCACATACCGTATGGGCATTATGGGTCGCAAATTGCGGATAAAAAGCCTGTTTTTGGGCAAGAATAAATTCGGCGCAGGCCAGATAGGAAAGGTCGGTCGCTGATTTGTGGGTAAAAACCGGATAATCATCCAGGCCGTTTTCCTGGGCGCGTTTAATTTCACTGTCCCAGTAGGCGCCTTTTACCAATCGGATGGGAATACAGCGCTGATGCACTTTCGCTAATGCGGCCAACCACTGAATCACAGCCATCGCCCGTTTTTGATAAGCCTGTACCGCAAGCCCCAAACCGTTCCAGTTTTCCAGTTCAGGATGACAAAAGACATGCTGGAAGATATTCAATGACATCTCCAGACGTTCAGATTCTTCGGCATCTATGGTGACGGTAATGGCACAAGCCCGGGCTTGCCTGGCCAAATAAAGCAGTTTATTCCCTAGTTGCTGTTCGGCCTGTTGATGATGCAAAGGTTCATAGCGTGGATAGAGGGCGGATAATTTAATGGAGATACCGGGATTTTTGTAAAGGTCATCATGGACAGCCTGTTTTGACAGGGCTTTAATCGCCTCAAGATAGGCTTGAAAATAGCGTTCCGCATCGCTTTCTGTGACCGCAGCTTCGCCAAGCATATCAAAGGAATAAAGATAATCTGAATGTTGTTGGGCGTGCTCCATGGCTTGATGAATATCTTCGCCAATCACAAATTGATAGGCCATTTGTTGCATAGCTTGTTTTATGGCCGTGCGTATCAGTGGGGCGCCGAGTCGTGATAATAAGCCATCGTAGATTTTAACGGGGTGTTGAATGTGTTGTTCGATAGTACTGCTGAGTTGCAGCGCATTAGTCGCAAGATTGACCAGTAAAGAATGGCTGTGCGGGTCATGAGCCAGCCAATGACTGGCCGCTAATTTATCCTGCAAAAACTGATCCTGGGTA
>CAYNIU010000046.1:0-16165 GCA_964397365.1 uncultured Methylomarinum sp.
TTGCGGGTATGCTTGGAGCTTTTATTGGCGGTCGTCTTGCCGCTTATATTCCAGACCCAATACTTTTGGTCGTATTTGCCTCTGTCATGCTGATAGCATCAGTTGCCATGATAACTAGCAAGAGTACTGCGATAACCGCAGAAAAGTATAACCCCACCCCCTGCCCGTTAACCTTGCCGGTATCCGCTATTTTGTTTGATGGTATTCTGGTAGGCTTGGTAACTGGTCTAATCGGTGTAGGCGGAGGTTTTTTATTGGTTCCAGCCTTATCATTACTGGCTGGACTGCCCGTTCAGGCGGCAATCGGAACATCATTGTTCATTATTGTACTACAATCCCTGGCAGCTTTAGCCGGCCATGCCGGACAAATGAATATTGATACGGATTTAACAATATTGGTCACTGTTTGCGCCGTCAGCGGCAGTTTTATAGGCAGCTATCTGGCTAAAATTATTGATAGTCGTTATTTAAAACGTGGCTTTGGTATTTTTGTATTTTTATTGGGTGGTTTTCTGCTTTACCAGGAAATTTCTCCTGCATTAATTACACAAATCAAACAATTAATTATTGACCACCGAGAATTCATCAAAGGCGGATTAACCATCATCATTATCCTGATGCTCTATCGCTTGTGGTCATGGTTGCATTAACTCAGGTAGAATAATCAAGCGCTGCCGGAAAAAACAGCGCTTTTCATTGACTCTACAGGTTGTGATATCCGGTTTCCTCATGTAACACAATATCCAACCCTTCAACCTCTTCATCAGCAGTCACCCTAAGACCAATGAATTTATCAATCAATTTTAAAATAATATAACTAAACGACGCACTCCAGATAATCGTAACCAGCACAGCTAACGCCTGAACACCCACCTGTTCGGTAATACTGACGCCATCCAGCCCCAAACCTCCTAAACTTTTAGCAGCAAAAACGCCGGTCAATAAAGAACCGACTATTCCCCCTACTCCATGCACAGGAAAAACATCCAGCGAATCATCAATTTTCAACACCCGTTTAAGAATTTGTGTAGCATAAAAACATACCGCTCCCGCAGTAATTCCGATAAACAAACCGCCTGCTGGCCCAACAAACCCGGAAGCGGGAGTAATCGTACCTAAACCGGCCACCATCCCGGTAACAATACCCAGCACACTGGGCTTGCCAAAACGCATCCATTCAATCGTCATCCAAGTCAAGGAGCCAGCCGCCGCGGCAATATGCGTTACCAATATCGCCATACCCGCTGAGCCATCTGAAGTCAGGGCGCTGCCGCCGTTAAAACCAAACCAGCCGACCCATAACATACCGGCGCCACTAACCACCATAGTCATATTATGCGGTTGCATTGCTGTCGTTGGAAAACCTTTACGCGCCCCCAATACCAACGCAGCAATCAACGCCGCAACACCGGCATTGATATGAATCACTATGCCGCCGGCAAAATCCTTAACCCCCAAATCAGCCAACCAACCGCCACCCCATACCCAGTGACAAACTGGCATATAAACGATAATCAACCATAAGGCGCTAAACCAAAGCATCGCCGAAAACTTCATCCTTTCAGCAAAACCACCCACAATTAAAGCCGGGGTAATAATGGCAAAGGTCATCTGAAACATAAAAAAAACCGTTTCAGGAATATCTCCTGTTAACGAATCCGTTCCCAACCCCGGCATAAATACTTTTGTCGCTCCACCAATAAATTTCTGTAATTCACCGCCATCGGCAAAAATAAAGCTGTACACCCCTGCCAGCCATAGCAGTGACACCAGACAGGTAATAGCAAAACATTGCATTAATACCGACAACACATTTTTGCTTCTTACCAGTCCGGCATAAAATAAAGACAAACCCGGAATTGTCATAAACAGCACTAAGGCGGTGGACGTTAATACCCAACTGGTGTTAGCCTGATTTAATTGATCAGCCAAAGCCAACTCCGGTAACAGCATCAAAGCAAACAGTATCTTTTTATTAATTTTTAAACTCATTGTTTTTATCACTTATTCTTTAAGGTTCGCTTCTCAAAGCAAAGACCCTTAATAATCTGGACAAGTTTTATAAAATAAAACTAAAGGCTATCACCATTATCAACTGGTAAACGGATAAAGCCTGTGACCTTCAGTTACCCGAAAAAATCTTTCAGATTTTAAATCGCATCCTCACCCGTTTCGCCAGTTCTGATCCTGATCACCTGTTCCAGATTAGAAACAAATATTTTGCCATCACCAATTTTTCCGGTATTAGCTGTATTTACGATAGTATCAACCGCCTGCTCAACAATATTTTCAGCAACAGCAATTTCCAGCTTCACTTTAGGCAAAAAATCAACCACATATTCTGCCCCCCGATAAAGCTCAGTATGGCCTTTTTGTCGTCCAAAACCTTTAACTTCAGTTGCTGTTACACCAGCCACACCAATTTCAGACAATGCTTCCCTTACATCATCCAATTTAAACGGTTTGATAATCGCGGTAATTAATTTCATGTCTTCCCCTGTGCATTATTAAAAATCAACCTTGCCGCAATGATAAATAATTATACGAAAACATACAATTAACAATGTCATTAATTGCACTAAAATAGTGCTTTATAGATACAAAAACGGGCACCTAAGCGCCCGTTTCCTTTTTTCAAGTGATTTTAAAACTATCCTTTACTGGTATCAGTAAATTCAGGGTAAGCTTCCATCCCACATTCAGAATAATCCACCCCGTGATATTCATCTTCTTCACTAACGCGAATACCCATCACCATTTTAATCACGTACCAAGTAAGCAGACTGGCCACAAACACAAATGCAAAAATAGTGACGATTCCGATTAATTGTGCCGACAGCTTGGCATCAGGATTTGAAATACAGACAGCCAGCAGCCCCCAGGTGCCGATTACGCCATGTACGGAAATAGCACCGACAGGATCGTCAATTTTAAATTTATCCATCATCACAATCGAAAAAACCACAATCACACCGCCAACTGCGCCAATAAGCGTTGCCACCAACGGTGTTGGCGTCAATGGCTCAGCTGTAATAGCCACCAGCCCCGCTAAAGCACCATTCAAAACCATAGACAAATCCGCTTTCCCAAACAAAAAATGCGATGTCAGCAATGCCGCAACAACACCGCCTGCAGCAGCAGCGTTGGTGTTGACAAAAACCATAGCAACCGCATTGGCTTCACCAACATCAGAAATTTTCAACTCCGAGCCGCCATTAAAACCAAACCATCCCAGCCATAGAATAAAGGTTCCCAATGTCGCTAACGGCATATTACAACCCGGAATAGGATGAACTTCACCATCCGGGCCGTATTTACCTTTACGAGCACCCAATAACAAAACTCCGGCAAATGCAGCCGTCGCGCCACACAGATGCACAACGCCGGAACCGGCAAAATCAAGAAAACCCAGCTCATCCAGAAAACCACCGCCCCATTTCCAGAAACCCTGAACAGGATAGATAAATCCCGTCATAACGACAGCAAACACTAGAAAAGCCCATAACTTCATTCGCTCAGCCACTGCGCCGGATACGATAGACATAGCGGTGGCAACAAATACCACCTGAAAAAAGAAGTCTGACATGGCCGAATAATAGGTTTCCCCTTTACTGGCCAACACATCTTCCAAGGAATTATCAGCATCCAGTAAAAAGCTGATACCTGGCCAGACACTGTTAACTGCTTCTCCCGGATACATAATATTATATCCGCACAACATATACATAATGCAGGCAATGGCAAACAATGCGACATTTTTAGTCAAAATTTCAGTTGTGTTTTTAGCTCTTACCAGACCGGCCTCCAGCATGGCAAACCCGGCCGCCATCCACATCACCAGCGCCCCACTCATCAAAAAGTAGAACGTATCCAGTGCATAACTCAATTCAACCCATTTATTTAAGTTTTCCACTTATCTCTCCCGTTATTATTTTTATAATGCTTCTTCGCCCGTTTCACCGGTTCTGATGCGAACAACCTGTTCCAGATTAGTCACAAAAATCTTGCCATCTCCAATCTTGCCGGTATTCGCGGCATTTGCGATAGCTTCTACCGCTTTTTCCAACAGTTCATCGGCAATAGCCACTTCAATTTTTGCCTTAGGCAAAAAATCAACAACATACTCAGCGCCTCTGTAAAGTTCCGTATGCCCTTTCTGACGCCCAAAACCTTTAACCTCGGTAACGGTTACCCCGGACACCCCGATATCGGAAAGCGCCTCGCGCACATCATCCAGTTTAAAGGGCTTGACAACTGCGGTTACTAATTTCATAGATCAACACCTTAACTAATTAAAAGAAATTTACAACAAAGTTGCTTACTCAGAATTCAATTATGCACTATACATGCCATAGATATAACTCATTGTTTAACAAATAACTTTTATCTATACTTAAAACAAAACCCAATAATATGCACCACACCTGTGCGTATCAGTCTTCGACGCACCGCTTTTATCTTCCATGTTTCACGACCGAGCTAATTCGCCCCGAATGTTGTTCATTAACAACAAAGTAACGCCCAGCCCTTTGGCTTTATAATTTATGCCCATATTACCTGTCCGAATAAAACCCATACCCTTTTGATTTTATTATATAAATATAAAGCACCCCACAGTAATCAGTCTTCAGACCCACAAAACCCACGATCATCTCCAGTTAAAATTCACATTAAATTAAGCACGACAGATCAATACCCAAAAAACAATAATATTCATACCAATACAACCAAATATTAAAGCTATATCTTTAAAAAATGCACTGTTATGGATAATAATACTCATCACAACCCGGCCAAATAACACCAAAATGGTGCAATAATGCACCAAAGAAACACAAAAACAACATAAGTTGCGTTATAGTTACATTTTAAATTCCAGCAAATCAATGGCTTAACTTATGGCCTACTAATTGCTTAATACAAATTGGCTTTATAGACTTTATTTCTGGAGACAACCGAAAATGAAAACGAAACTTAGCGTACTCCCATTGCTTGGCGGCTCCCTTCTGGCTACTGGCTTTAATGCACAGGCAGAAGGCGTCATTGAAGCTTTAACAGGCAGTGATATTAACAATACCCAGATCTTAAAAAACTGGGGTATCGAAATAGGCGGTTGGGCGGATGCCGGGATCACCTATGCATCACACAGCAACCCAGGCGGCGGCAATGGTTCAGTTCCATTTGGAACAGACCGGGTTAATGAATTTCAATTAAACCAAGCCTATCTATTCCTGGAAAAAGCCGTTGCCAGCAGTGGTTCGAATTGGGATATTGGCGGACGAGTGGATTTTCTGTTTGGTAGTGATGCACCCTCAACCCAAGCCGGCGGTTGGGACAACCAAATTCTGGGTTCATCAGGCAATAAATCCTTTAATCAATATGATATTGCCTTTCCGCAGGCCTACGCAGAAATCTACGCTCCTATTGGCAATGGTATCACTGCAAAAGTGGGTCATTTTTACACTATTATCGGTTACGAAGTAGTCACCTCTCCAGATAACTTCTTCTATTCCCACGCTTATACCATGAACTATGGCGAACCATTCACCCACACTGGTGCCTTGTTGAGTTACCAAGTTAACGACAACTGGTCAATCTCCGGCGGCGCAGTGAATGGCTGGGATAATTTTCGTAATAATGCCGGCGGTGGCAACTGGAGTTTTCTAGGTGGCGCCAACTGGACCAGTGACGATGAAAATACTTCATTGGCAGTTTCTCTGATCAGTGGCGATGAAGTCGTTAACTGGGGCGCTCCAAGCACCAACAGAACTATGTATAGCGTTGTCCTTTCACATGATTTCAACGACAAATTACATTATGTTTTTCAACATGATTTTGGAACTCAGAAAAGTTTGAATGCTCCAGGTAAAGATGCTGACTGGTACGGTGTCAATCAATATTTGTCTTATGACCTTAACGAGCAATTGGCAGCCGGCTTGAGAGCTGAATGGTTCAGTGACCGCGGTGCTCGCATAAATACTTTTGGCAGCAATTACTATGCTATTTCAGCGGGCATAAATTACGCCCCGACTGAATGGTTAAAATTCCGCCCAGAAGTCCGCTACGATTGGGCTGATTCCAATGGCGCCGGCAAAGCATTTGGCGGCAGCAAAAATGACCAGGTTCAGGTTGCCATGGACATGATTGTTACTTTCTAAACATCATCTATAGTCAGTAGACCTTTCCATACCACTGAGTAACAACAAAGCCCCGGTCATTCCCTCACCGACTGGGAGCTTTGTTTTTTTATGGCGTATAACTTTATTTGATGTTAAGGTTATAGCGGCTTAATTCTGGCTATCCATAACAATAATTAATTTACATTTTAGGAGACCTTGACTCATGTCAGCAGACCATGTTCTAAAAATGATTCAGGAAAACGATGTCAAATTTGTTGATTTTCGTTTTTGTGACACTCGCGGTAAAGAGCAGCATGTAACCTTCCCCGCGCATACTATTGATGAAGACACCTTTGAAGAAGGCAACATGTTTGATGGTTCCTCTGTTGCCGGCTGGAAAGGCATCAATGAATCAGATATGATTTTAATGCCTGATCCGTCAACCGCTGTCATAGATCCTTTCTTTGATGATAATACACTGATTTTGCGTTGCGATATTATCGAACCCAAAGACATGCAGGGCTACGAACGGGACCCACGTTCCATTGCCAAACGCGCCGAAGCCTACATGCAATCAACCGGCATTGCCGATACCGCTTATTTTGGCCCTGAAAATGAATTTTTTGTATTCGACGACGTTCGCTGGAATACCGATATGGGGAGTTGCGGCTACAAAGTTGATTCTGAAGAAGCCAACTGGAACTCTGAAAAAATTTACGAAGACGGCAACATTGGTCATCGCCCCAGCGTAAAAGGCGGCTACTTTCCAGTACCACCCGTAGATTCTTTACAGGACATGCGTTCCGCCATGTGCCTGGTACTGGAAGAAATGGGTCAGACAACAGAAGTTCATCACCATGAAGTGGCCACTGCCGGACAGTGTGAAATTGGCTCAAAATTCAACACCCTGGTAAACAAAGCCGACGAAGTCCTGACGCTGAAATATGTTGTCGCCAATATCGCTCACGCTTACGGTAAAACAGCAACATTTATGCCAAAACCACTGGTCGGTGATAACGGTAACGGCATGCATGTTCACCAGTCAATTTCCAAAGACGGCGTCAACCTGTTTGCCGGCGATCTGTATGGCGGCTTATCCGAAACCGCTCTGTACTATATTGGCGGTATCATTAAACATGCAAAAGCCCTGAATGCTTTTGCCAACGCCTCAACCAACAGCTACAAACGCCTGGTTCCTGGTTTTGAAGCCCCGGTTATGCTGGCTTACTCTGCTCGCAACCGCTCCGCTTCCATCCGCATTCCTTTTGTAAACAATCCCAAAGGACGACGTATTGAACTGCGCTTTGGCGACTCAACTGCCAATCCCTACCTGTGTTTTGCCGCCATGCTGATGGCGGGACTAGACGGCATCCAGAACAAAATTCATCCGGGCGATGCCATGGATAAAGATTTATACGATCTGCCTCCGGAAGAAGAGAAGGAAATTCCACAAGTGGCTTTCTCTTTTGACGAAGCATTGCAAGCACTGGATGAAGACCGTGAATTTCTGACCCGCGGCGGAGTATTTACCGACGATGCCATCGACGGTTATATCGACCTGAAAAATGAAGAAGTTCAACGTTTACGCATGAGTACCCACCCAGTAGAATTTGATATGTATTACAGTTTATAAGTTGCTTATGCTGATTACAGCTCATTGACTGCACACAAAACGCCCCGTTATGGGGCGTTTTTTCATTTTAAAGCATTATCCTTGTGCGCCTTTTATAGACAAACTCATTCTCCAGGCTTTATTACCCCCCATCTCTCATAAAATACAGACGCATTAAATCAGGCAATAAAATACCTGTCAAAGTGGTTAGTGACAAAGGCGCTATCAGCAATCGTCATTGATAGATTTACTACGTCCTTTGCCAGACACTCTATTCTTTGAAACTGAACCACGATGAGTATAATCTTTTTATGAGCCTGATTTACTCCACTATCCCAGAGAATTCAATTCAGTTCGCAACAGGATCTTTTTAGATAAAACACAAATGGTACGATAAATGCTTAAAGTAACTGATATGATGCATTTTTCAACCCCCTCTCTAACTAAAATTCTGGATCACCTCAATGAAGCGATCCTGTTATTTAATAACGAGCTGAAATTAACCTATATTAATTCAGCCGGAGAAATACTGTTTGCCGACAGCGCCAAACATTTAACAGGACATTCCGCTAAAACCCTGTTCAAATCCTCCAACGCGGTCTTACTTCATAATCTGCAACAATGCCAGAAGAAGCACGACCCCCTGGTAAACAGGGAACTGCAACTTAACCAGGTGGGTCAGAGCATCATGATTAATTTCAGCGCCACACCAATAATAGAAAACGGGCTACTAAGCAATATCTTGGTAGAACTACAACAAGTTGACCGACAACTGCGCATTACCCGCGAGGAACAATTACTGGCGCAACAAAACACCAGTCGAATGCTGGCTCGTGGCTTGGCTCATGAAATTAAAAACCCTCTGGGTGGGTTGCGCGGAGCCGCGCAACTGCTAGATCTTGAACTCAAAGACCCAGAGTTAAAAGAGTACACTCAAATTATTATTGCCGAATCTGATCGCCTTCAAGGACTGATGGACAAGATGCTTGGTCCCAATAAACCGGCGCACAAATGCTGGCTGAATATTCACCAGGCATTGGAACGTATCCGTCAATTGGTTAGCGCTGAAACCAGTGATAACATTAAATTGACAACAGATTACGACCCCAGCATTCCGGAAATATTTGCTGATCAGAACCAGTTGATTCAGGCATTTTTGAATATTGTCAGAAATGCTGTACAAGCCATTCAAGATAGCGGTGAAATCATCATCAGAACTCGTATACAAAGACATATGACCATAGGCCGTAAACATTATAAACTCAGCATTAAAATTGATATTATCGACAATGGTTCGGGCATTAAGCCCGAACTTATGGGACAAATATTTTATCCCATGATTACAGGTCGCGCCGAAGGAACCGGTTTAGGTTTATCAATTGCCCAATCACTGATTAATATGCATAACGGACTGATTGAGTGTGACAGTGAACCCGGACGTACGGTATTTTCTATTTACTTACCTTTGGAGAGCGGCTATGCAAATTCCTGATAAGGCATGGATCGTTGATGATGACAAATCTATCCGCTGGGTGCTTGAAAAAGCCTTACAGAAATCCGCTATTAATACACAAAGTTTTGCCAATGCCTCCGCTCTGCTGTCTGCGCTTAATAAAGAAATACCCGATGTATTAATCACCGATATTCGTATGCCGGGCATGGATGGCTTGAAATTACTCAAAACTATCCAACACCGTTTTCCCAGTTTACCGGTCATTGTCATGACTGCACACTCTGACCTGGAAAGCGCCGTTTCAGCATTTCATGGCGGCGCCTTTGAATATCTGCCCAAACCTTTTGATGTCAACGAAGTGGTGGAGATCGTTCACAGAGCTTGCTCCCACAGCAAACAAAATTCAGAACCTGAACAGAATATTCCCGACATCATAGAAAATACGCCAGAGATCATTGGCGAAGCACCTGCCATGCAGGAAGTTTTTCGCGCCATTGGTCGTTTAGCTCGTTCCCATATCACTGTATTGATTAATGGTGAATCCGGAACCGGCAAAGAACTGGTGGCAAAAGCCTTGCACCGCCACAGTCCCCGTGCGCAACAACCCTTTATTGCCTTGAATATGGCGGCAATTCCAAAAGACCTGATGGAATCGGAATTATTTGGTCATGAAAAAGGCGCATTTACCGGAGCACAGGCGCGACGGGCCGGTCGTTTTGAACAAGCCAATAACGGCACCTTATTTCTGGATGAAATCGGCGATATGCCTGCCGAATTGCAAACACGTCTATTACGTGTTCTTGCGGACAATGAGTTCTATCCGGTTGGTGCTCATTCATCCATTAAGGTGGATGTCAGGATTATTGCAGCCACGCATCAAAATCTGGAAACCCTGGTTGCCAAAGGCCGTTTCCGAGAAGACTTGTTTCATCGTTTAAATGTCATTCGCATTCATATCCCGCCGTTAAGAGAACGCAGTCAGGATATTGGGCCACTTATGCGCCACTTTCTTTATCAAAGCGCCAAAGAACTCAATACTGAAATTAAAACGCTAAAACCGGAAACCGAAGCTTTCTTAAGCTCGTTGGAGTGGCCGGGTAATGTGCGACAGCTGGAAAATATCTGTCGCTGGCTGACGGTAATGGCCGCAGGTCGTGAAATCCACATGGAAGACCTGCCGCCAGAATTAATAAATACATCACAGAAATCATCCACCCCTGGTAATGAACCGGGAAACTGGGAATCAGCCTACGAGAACTGGATTAATCAACAGTTAACAACCGGTCAGCAGGATATAGCTAAACTCTCCATTCCTGTTGTTGAATCAATATTAATTTCTGCGGCTTTAAAACATACTCACGGCAAAAAACATGAAGCAGCAAAATTACTGGGCTATGGGAGAAATACACTAACCCGGAAAATCAAAGAATTAAACATTCAATGATCTGTCGGCTTTTCAACTTATAGCCATCCTTCGTAAACTGCCGCTATCAGCGCTGAGCAAGGTAATGTCAGCTAAAATAACAGTCGTTTCGAGTCACTACCTATTTGACTAATAAGACCAGAATATATACCCTATTGTCCATTGCTTTATAATCTTTAAAAAGCGCCCGAATCAATAGTTTTCTGCGTTTTCCACTGAATCCACATGCGACTGGTCTTTCAGGAATATTAAAAGAGATATAATAATGCAAGCAAACTGAAGTCTTTTCCAGCTTTTTAATGAGAACCTGTCATAATTAAATCATCATATTCTTCTGTATTGCTTTTTCAATGCCCGATAGCGACAACCAAAAAGAGGTAAAGAAAATGAATCTTAAAATTATTTCCGCCAAATTCCCTTATTTTCAGCAGGTACATGCCATTACAGCGATTATTTTATTCGCTCTGTTTTGGCTTCCTCTTGTGCATGCACACCGAGGGCCTGCCAATGAAGTTGATAATTGCAGAATCCGGGTAGGCTCTGAAAAAATTCACTTTACCGCTTACACACCAACTTTTACTCAAGGTACCGGCTTTTGCCAGTTCATTCCAAATGTTGGCTCTACCAACCTGGTTTTTGATTACGAAGGCCACAAATTACGTAATGTCACTGTTGAATTTGAAATCACCAAAGAACCTGAAGGCACTCGAATTTTTTATCAGGAACCCAAAAAGATCAAATCCGGCACAGTCAATGCGGTTGTCGATTTCAGCCAATATGGCGCCGGAGATTATCTTGCCCATATCACCATTATGCATAAAGGTGAAAAACTGGACAGTCATTTGCCCTTTGCAATCGGTGTCGAAGAAGAAGAATCATACTCCACCCTGTTAAAGATCCTGTTGCCGATATTGATTATTGTCGTCATACTGTTTTTTATGTTCAGAAAATCCACGACTCAACAGCCACAATAAGGTAATCGTCAACATTCGCAAAACCACAATTAATGTTTAAAACCAGAAAATGGCTGATGATTCTGGCCATTAGCATCCATTCCGCCACATGGGCTGAAACCCGTATTGCCATTCTGGATTTTGAATTAAAAGACCTTACGCTCAAACCCGGCATCCCGGCTGAGCTTGCCCGTACTGCCAGTCTCAGACCGCTATTGGAACAGGAACTGGCAAACGCCGGATATGTCATCGTAAACATTGACAAAACCGCACAACAGCTTGCCAATAGCGGCCTTGGTTATTTATTTGACCATCACGACAGCGCCGCTAAACTGGCCAAATCATATAATGCGGATTACCTGTTGGTCGGCAGACTGCATAAGCCCAGTTTTTTGTTTGCCTATATTATGGGGCATTTAATCAAAACCAATAATGCCAAACTGATTGGTAATTTTATTATCGAAAGCAAAGGCGGAGCCAAAAAACTCACCCGCAAAGCCATTGAGACACTCGCCGACGAGATTGACAAGACACTGGACAACCGCTACAGCCCACCCGCATCTAAGGCAATTCTCGATAGCCAATAGTTGCAACACAACTGTAACAATCAATGCCTTAATATCAGTTAAAATGATTGCCCAATTAGCGCCTAACAGAACACCACAATGCCCGGCAAATCAATTCTGAGAGGATTACCGGAACTTCAACAAGTTGAAGCCATCATTCATCGTCATCATCAACATTTAACCTGTAAGGTTCTCCATCATGCGCCGTTTAGCAATACCTCACTGCCAATTTACGCATTAATACTGGGCAATACCGCAAAAAATTCACCCTGCATTACTTTTGTTGGCGGTATCCATGGCCTGGAACGTATCGGCACCCAGGTTGTACTGGCCTTTCTGGAAAGTTTGCTGGAACGTCTACACTGGGATCAGGCCTTGGTTGATATTCTGAAACAGGTACGTATTCATGTACTCCCCCTGATCAACCCGGTCGGCATGATTAATCATACCCGCGCCAATGGTCAAGGTATTGACCTGATGCGCAACGCCCCTATTGACAGCAATGAAAAAACTGTCTGGCTGGGAGGTGGACACCGCATTTCTCCGTTATTGCCCTGGTATCGCGGAAAAATCAACGAACCCATGCAAATGGAAGCGCAAGTCCTATGTAATTTTATCCAACACGAAACGCTGCATTCCCCTTTCAGCCTGGTATTGGATTGTCATTCCGGTTTCGGCCATCACAACCAGGTCTGGTTTCCTTATGCAAAAAGCCGAATTGAGCCCATTAAACACTTAGGTGAAGTGTATTGTTTGCGCAAACTGTTTATGCAAACCTACCCTTACCAGAATTACCGCTTTGAACCCCAGTCGCAACATTATCTGACTCACGGCGACCTTTGGGATTTTCTCTATCTACACTCATTGAACACTGACAATATCTTTTTACCGCTAACTCTGGAAATCGGCTCTTGGCGCTGGATTCGCAAAAATCCATTACAACTGCGGCAATCACTAGGACTCTTTCATCCAATTAAACCACATCGTATTAATCGGGTACTGAGAGGACATCTTGTATTAATGGAATTCCTGTTACATGCCACCTTATCGTATAAACAATGGCTGAATGACTATTCAATACAGGATATGAAACGACAGGCGCTACAACTCTGGTATGATGAAACACCGTAACAGCCAATTTGTACTGATTCGCGGCCTGCTGCGTGAATCCAGACACTGGGGTAAATTTCGCAAAATTCTGCCGCAATATTTCCCCGGCGCTGACGTTTATACTCCGGATATCCCCGGTAACGGACAATTACATAAGCAAACCAGTCCAAAGACCATTGCCGGCCTTACCGATGCATTACGCCAACAAATTCCAACGCGTCATAAACTGAATCTGGTCGCCGTTTCCATGGGTGCCATGATCGCCATCGACTGGATAAATCGCTATCCCGAGGAAATCAACACAGCCGTTTTAATCAACACCAGTGCAGGCTCCTGCTCGCCGTTTTATCACCGGCTACGCTGGCAAATCTATCCAGCTGTTATAAAAATGCTGTTCCGTTCAAAACGCCAACGAGAACAGGATATCTTACTTTTAACCTCCAACCGGCATCGGCAAGACAGCCATTTACTTAAGTCCTGGCAGCAATGGCAGCAACAACACCCGATTTCAGCAACCAGCGCTAAAAACCAGTTACTGGCAGCAGCAAAATTCTCACTCCCGCCGCAACCACATCACCCCATACTCATTATCGCCAGCAAAACTGACCGGCTGGTAAACTATCGCTGTAGCCTGGCATTACAGAAAATATGGCAGACAGATTACCAACAACACAACACCGCCGGCCATGACATTCCACTTGATGAACCTCTTTGGCTAATAAATATTATCCGTCAATGGCAGGACAACCTCTAACGCTCTTAACGCCAAATAATTACCTTTTCAGATTTAACGATATATCCACCCTCCTTCACATTTCTGACACATTTCTCTTATACAATTTCAGCCTGTTAATAAATCCACCGGAACACACATGATCGATGCTGAAAAGATTTTACGTGAAACTTACCCTGATCTGAAAGTCGGCAAAGACAACAAATTAATGCTTAAGGTATTAAAAAAACTGATACATGAAGACGACTTCAATCAAGTTATAAAAAAAAATCAGCATCTGCGTGGTTTTGCCTTTCTGGACAAATTACTTAATTATTTCAACTTCAGTTATCAGATTAACCCGGAATCCTACAACAACATTCCTTCTGAAGGTCGTTTGGTCATCATCGCCAATCATCCCATCGGTACTTTAGACGGCCTGGCTTTAGTAAAATTGATTCGTTCTGTTCGCCCCGATGTCCGAATCGTCGCCAATCGGGTACTGTCACATATGAAGCCATTACAATCGGTATTTCTTCCCGTAGACGTACTATCAGAAAAAAAATCACATAAAAAAACCTACAAAGCTATGCTGGATGCACTGGAAAATGAACAAGCCGTCATCCTGTTTCCAGCTGGAGAAGTATCCCGTATTACTCCTCAGGGAGTCCGTGACGGCAAATGGAAAAGTGGTTTCATCAAACTGGCCAAAAAAGCTAAATCCCCTATTTTACCAATCCATATCAAGGCCTCGAATTCTGCATTATTCTATGCGGCATCCATGCTTTTCAAACCGGTCGGCACACTGCTGCTAGTTGAGGAAATGTTCAATAAAAATAACCAGGATCTCAAATTTAATGTTGGCTTACCCATTCCGCACACAGCTTTTGCCAATACCGAAGAATCCAATAAAGAACTTAGTCAGCGCTTTCGTAAACATGTTCTGAATCTGGGTAAAAAAGCAAAAAAACCACTGTTTGATACCATTGAAACTGTCGCTCATCCGGTGAATAGCAAGGCCGTAAAAAAAGCCTTATATCAATCCCGTTTGCTGGGCGAAACCAAAGACGGCAAAAGAATTTTCCTCTACCAATATCATGATGATTGCCCAGTCATGCTGGAAATTGCCAGACTGCGCGAACTGACATTTCGCACCGTAGATGAAGGTACAGGCAAGTCTCAGGATCTGGACAAATACGATACTTATTACAGCCACTTGGTGTTATGGGATGACAACGACCTGGAAATTGTCGGTTCATACCGTATTGGAGAAGGTCATAAAATTATGACCACCTTGGGAGTCGAAGGTTTTTATACCAACACCCTGTTCGACCTGAATCCTGTATTTCAAAGTTATTTACCATACAGTATTGAACTGGGCCGCAGCTTTGTTCAACCGCGTTACTGGGGGCAGCGCAGTCTGGATTATCTGTGGTATGGAATCGGCGCTTACCTGCGGGAACAACCGGATATCAAATATCTGTTTGGCCCGGTCAGTATCAGCAACGCCTATCCACAAGCGGCAAAAGAGTTTATCATCAGTTTTTATGAACAACAGTTTGGCTCTGATCTAGAGCTGGCTAATGCAAAATCGCCTTTTATCATTTCCGAAAAAACTCGACAATTTGCCGCGTCCGAGTTTACCGGCGATTATAAAACCAGCTTCAAAATATTGAATAGTGAATTAAAAAAGCTGGGGGTCAAGGTTCCAACGTTATATAAGCAATATGTTGAACTGTGTACTGATAAAGGCTGTCATTTCATCGACTTTAACATTGACCCGGACTTTAACAACTGTATCGACAGTTTGATTATGGTCGAGCTGAATAAAATTACCACCAAAAAAAGACAACGCTATATAGAGCGAAAACTGGCCGCTTAGAAATTTACTTGAAAATCACTTTGCGCTATGCCAATAAATCTTCACATTTATAAAGCCCTATTGTAACTACTCAACGTATATATGCGTTTTATAGCAGTCACTGACGCCAGAAAACACCGTGAATACCTCCATGTCTCCTACACTTCTTCCACAAGCACCTAATATTGAATACTTTTCGTTCAATTAATTACGCTGAACAGTAATGTCGCTCTATCTTCCAAAAACTTCCTGTTTTTTTAGGTTTTTTAAAACCGCATTACCTTTATCAATTTGTGCGCCAATAATATCAACTTCCAGTTGCAAGGCTTTTTTTAGCTCGTTATCACAGCAATTGA
>CAYNIU010000047.1:0-9791 GCA_964397365.1 uncultured Methylomarinum sp.
AGCCCCGGATTGTGATTCCGGTTGTCGTGGGTTCGAGCCCCATCGTTCACCCCATTTTTTCAATAACTTACACGTTTACAGTTTACCTTATTTTTTAAATTGTCGTAAATTTGTTACATTTCCGGCATTGTTCACATATTCGGAAAGATGCTCAGATGCGCATACCGCTTAACCATTTCAAAACAACTCCACCCACCTAATTCTTGTAGCATATGCCAAGGCGTTCCGTTTTGAACATGCCAGCTTGCCCAGGTATACCGCAAGTCGTGCCAACGGAAATTTCCAATTTTTGCGCGTTTCAGGGCTTTTCGCCAAGTGCTATTGTTATATCTGGCTACTGGTCTACCTTTATAGGTAAACATATTTTTTCATATACTTCTCTATGAGTAAAGTTTCACTCATAATAAGAAAAGTATCAGGCGACACTTAATTCATCCTATCCGAAACTTTAATGATGATATTGACGCGGCGATTTTTTTGTCTTCCTTGTTTAGTCGTGTTATCCGCGATTGGCTGGGTATCGGCATAAGTGACTGCTCTCATCCGGGAAGACTCAATGTGTTGTGAAGCAAGAAAATGCAAAACACTGGTTGCCCGGGCGGCGCCGAGTTCCCAATTGGATGGGAATTGCCTGGTTTTGATAGGTCGGTTGTCAGTATGGCCTTCAATATAGATTAAGCCGGTTGATTGTTGCAATAATGGCGTCAATCGTTTTAAGATTGATTGGCCAGAGGTTGTCAGTTGCGCCTCAGAAGATTGATAGAGAATATTGTCCTGTATTTCCAGCTGGGCATATCCCCGGGTGACTTTCATATTGATACTGTCCTGTAATCCCAGTTCTTCAAGTTGTTTGCTTAATTGCTGTTGAATATCTGTTTCATTGATCAGTGTGTGTTTTTCGTTAGCGGATTTCTGCAATTCTTTTTGTGCTAAAGGAGCGATATTTTTTTCCACATTAATGTGATGTTTTGGTTTTTCAGGCAAGACAACCTTTTTTGCAGAAGTAACTAATTGACGGGAGGTTATTGTGTTGTTATCAGGATTCTGCTTTCCGATTATTGTTTTTGTTTGAGAGGTAGTCTGAACAATTGAAGGAAGTGATTTCTTTTCTGGAATTTTAGTTGGGTGAGTTTTTTTATTAGCTGTTTGAATGGGCTCAAAATGACTTAACGCCACCAGAGTTACAAACAACATGACAACTAATACAAAAACATCTATATAAGTCAGCAGCCAGTTTTGTGAGGACTGAATTGGCATTTGTTCTGTCAACTCATCAACTGAAAGTGACATAAGTCTTGAATATGAATGCTTAGTCATTTGCAGAATGTAACGGTGCGTTCTTTAATTCATTATCATACTGGACAATAAAGGAATTCAATGTTTCGCGGATAAATGAAGGATTACGGCCTTCGACAATTAAGGCCACTCCTTCCATAACCATAGTCATTATCATAATACGTTGTTCAGTTCGTCTTTCCAGCTTAATGGCTATAGGATTGAAGACCAGGTTTGCCAGTATAAGACCATAAAAGGTTGTGGTCAGAGCAATTGCCATATTTGCCGTAATGGAATTAATATCCTTTATTTCAATAATTTCAAGCATGTTAATCAAGCCGACCAAGGTGCCCAGCATCCCAAAAGCAGGGGAAAATGAAGCCATACTGTGAAAAATATTGGATTCAGCTTTCTCTTTAGCGCGTAAACGTGAAATACGCCATTGCAACAAAGCCAGTATGTCGTCCAGAGGCGTATTATCCACGATTAACTGGAAACTGGTTTTTAAGTAAGGGTTATGAATGTTGTCGATGACATTCTCTATGGCAATGGTATCGCGCTTAAACCACATTTTTGAAACGGCTATAATTTCAGTTGCTTCTTTTTGTGGATTCAGGCTTTCGTAAAAAAAAATCAGGCGAATTGATTTTATAGCCTGTTTGACATCCCGGATGGGATAGCTCAGAAAAACAGCTGCTAGTGTCCCACCCACTACTATGATCAGGCCGGGAAAATTTATAAAAGTATTTGGGTTGCTTGCAGCAAATGAGATAATAAAAAACAACAGAGCAATACTGAGGATGATACCTAGGGCTGTTGAATAATTGATTGCCGTTTGATTCGATAATGAGTATTTAAACCTGTTACTGTTTTTCATATGATGTAGAGCATAACATAACTTTTTGTTAGTTTTTGCAACATAAAATTACGCATAATGTGGCAAAATGGAATTAATTTGTTAATTATATTTGAAGTACGGTCAAGAATTTGGGAAACTACGGAACATTAAACAGTGTGATTTATATCACAGAAATATAAAAATATGGATTCAGTACAGTTATCGAAGTGTGAGTATGATTACAGTTTTGCTTGTTGACGATCATGAGCTGGTTAGAACCGGTGTTGAAGTGTTACTGAATGCAGTTGAAGATATTTCGGTGGTGGCGGTCAGTGATCGTGGTGAGGGGGTTCTGAAATTAATTGAAGAACATAACCCGGATATTATATTAATGGATATAAAAATGCCGGGAATTGGTGGCGTGGAAGCGTGCCGAAGGGTATTGCAACGCTATCCTGAAGCCAGAATCATCGCTCTTTCCGTTTATAACGACGGGCCTATTCCTCAGCAATTGTTAAAGTTAGGGGCTTTGGGGTTTATTTCAAAAGGTTCGCCGGTCGAGGAAATGGTGAACGCTATCAGGGTGGTTATGTCGGGTAAGCGTTATTTATGTTCCGAAGTGGCTAACAATCTGGCTTTTCAGGGGCTTAATGACAGCGAAAAATCGCCTTTTTCGAGGTTGTCGCAAAGGGAATCAGAAGTTGTTAATTTAATTCTGCAGGGTAAAAGTATACAGGAAATGGCGGGTATTCTAGTACTTAGCGACAAGACGGTGAACACTTATCGCTATCGTCTTTACGATAAATTGAAAGTAAAGAATGATGTGGAGCTGACTCATCTGGCCGTTAAATTTAATTATATAGATGGTAGTCTGCTTTAATAACTTTGTGATTCTGAAGGAATAACTCTCCACCAAAATCGTTTTTTGTTGTTTAATGGTAACTATTACTCAGCGTATATATTTAATATCAATCACTTACTTACTTTAGAAGGCGCCGTGAAACCTCCATGTCTCACCTAGACTTCTTCCGCAAGCAACAGACATCGAAGACTTTTAATTACGCTGAATAGTTACGTTCGACATCTAAATTAAAGTTTGCGCCTTGCTAAAAGCATCACGGAAATCTAGATATAAAGGTGTATCAGTCTCCAACATGGATTTTAGCAGGGTGTTCTGTAATTGGTATTTAATATTACCAACAGCCAGTGCGCCAACTCCGATACATCCGGCAGATTGCTTGGCATGAATCAGGGATGCGCCAAAATCATTCGGTTGAATGCCTTCGATGCCCAGCGGTGGAACGGCATTGACATCTCCGGCTACTTTCAGTTGCTTAGCCTGAGCTAAAACGCCAGAATTCAGTACCTGAATACCGGCTTTTGCAGTACAAAAAACAATATCGGCATCGGTAATTAATGTTGATTTTTCATCGTCAGATCTTGCAACAGCGCCTTTCAGAGCCGCTTTAAATCGCCGGTTATACTCTTTGGCGGCATCATTGGCGGTATCAATAGATAAATGGTCGACCAAAACTGTTTCGGCGCCAGCAAGGGATGCAATAACGCCGGTGGCAATACCGACCGGGCCTGTACCGCCAAATACCAGCGCCTTGCAATGTTGCAGTTCTTTATTGTGTTTTTGCTTAAGTTCTTTTTCCACGCAAGCTACCAGCGCCGCCGCTGTTGTATAAGCGCCACTGGGGTCTGCAAACACAGAAACTTCAAAAGGCGGCACCATGGAGCGTTTACTGGCTTGTAACATGTCTATTGCCAGCCCCATATCACGGCCACCGATAAAAATTCCGGTTTTTTTAACGCCTGATGGCCCACGTGAAAAGATGGCGTCCTGAGTTAGATTGTGTACGTTCTCCAGCTTGACATTAGCATAAGGCATGAGAACGTCAAATCCGGCGTCCAGTGCCATATTGACGTCAAAAGGACTGTTGTTGGGCATGGGGTCAAGCATATGGAGGATGCTGCGTTTTTCCATTCTGGTTTTTCCTTCAGAATAATGGGGACAATATTTTTTAAGCAGATTCTTTAATAAATTCACGGGCAACTTCAAAAGCATGTTCAAAATGCAAATATAGCGGTTTTTCAGATTCCAGCATTTTTTTAAGAAGACGGCTTTGTGCCTGGTATTTGATGTTGCCAATTGCCAACGCCCCAACGCCAACGGCGCCGCTCTCGGAGCCGGCTATGGGTTTACCATTATCAAACGCATCAATGCCGGCAATACCAGCTGGAGGAACAGCATTAACATCAGCTGCAACTTTTAGCTGTGGAGCTGAAGCTATCAGTTCGGCGCTCAATAATTCAATCCCGGCCGCACCAGTAGCAAATACAACATCAGCAGATTTGATGTATTCACCTTTATCGGCATCAGCGCCGGCCGAAATGGAAATTTCACCGTCACCAAATTCATCGCTACATAGCTCTGCGATTCTTTCGGCTTTTTCCAGTTGACGACCGATAATTCTGACATTAGCGCCAGCCTGGGCTGAGATAACGGCGGCGGCCTGTCCGACCGGTCCTGTCCCACCTAACGCCAGAACATTTTTGCCTTTCAAAGTGGTGTCAAATTTGTCGGTCAGTTCTTTTTCAACAGCAGCAACCATGCCGGCAGCCGTAGTAAAAGCTCCGCTAGGATCAGCGAACACAGAAACCTCAAAAGGAGGCACCATGGAATTTTTAGCCAGTTTCAACATATCCATGGCTTGTTTGGTTTCGCGTCCACCAATAAATATAGCCGTTTTTTTCAGGCCTTTCGGACTACGTGAAAAAATAGCATCTTGAACCAGCCCCCGAACTTCACTAGGCTCTACGTTAATATAAGGAACCGCTGAAACCCAGCCGGCATCCATTGCCATATTGACATCAAATGGACTTAAGTTTTTTGCTGTGGTCAGCATGTGTAAAATGAATGGTTTTTCCATGTTTACCTCTTGAATTTGTCTAGCTGTTAAGTATAAAAGAAATTATCCGGTGATAACAGGATTTCTGTTGTTACCAGCAATTCTCAATTTAGGATTTCTCATATTTCTGGTATCGGAATTTCTAACCTTTCCAGCATAAATTTCATTAATTTTTACCTGCTATCAAAGTGCATATAGCGGGTAAGTACTCTCGTGTCATGAAAAAATATTTTTCTGCTTGCCCATTCATTTCGTATTAGCGCATAGCATGGGCGCCATACACGTCCCCTGTCACCAGCAGGTCGATGAATTATGTACGGCACACGTCAAAGCCCTGAAAGAGTCCATCGACAGTAAGCGCCAAAGAATCAGTCTTATAGTCTCACATTCCAAGGTAGTAATGCTTCGATATCTAGCACATGGCGGATATACAGATACGGCTCCAGATCATTGGCTTTAGCGGTTTCGATCAAACTGTAGCAGGTGGCGCTGGCTTTGGCACCACGCGGGGTATCACTGAACAACCAGTTACGCCTACCCACAGCAAAGGGACGGATCGCATTTTCAGCCAGCGCATTGCTGATGTTGAGCTTGCCGTTTTCACAGTAGGGTGTTAGCCGATCCCATTGGTTCAGTGTGAAATAGATTGCCTTGTAGGTCAGGCTGTCCTTAGGTACTTTGCTGATATTGGTGTTGAGCCAGTCTTTGAACGCTTTGAGCAATGGCTTGCTCAACTGTTGACGCTGCACTTTTTCTCGGCCTCGGACAGATCCTTGATTTTATCCTCGTTTACATACAGCTTGCGAATCTTGCTCAGCGCCACATCCGCTTTACTGACCTGGCCACTTTTCTTTTTGGCAGGTGCCGCCTTGCTCGCATCGACAAACTTGCACCGCGCATGATCACAGCAGCCAATACGATCAATGGGATAATCACGGCAGACCTTGTTGTAGCCGGCATAGCCATCGGTTTGCAGGGTGCACGAAAGCCATCCAGCAGGCGCAAGGGGATCTCCTCACTACGTGAGGTATCATATTCAAACAGCACCGCCATTTGCCCCGGTGGGCCACCGCGGGTCAACCACATCCATTTATCCGATGTTACGGACTTACCATCTTCTTTCAGCACCTGAACTCTCGTGTATTCACTCCATCCCTGGGGTTCGCCGCTACGCGGCCAGCTGAAGCTGTTCAAATTCATTCCTGATGAATTTGTCATCGGCTTGCAGATAATCGGCTGACCATTGATGTTCCCGCAACAGATTTATCAGCAACTTGAACACGTCATCCAGCCGGATCATCCAGTTAGCCATGGTGCGGCTGATACTGCCGCCATAACGCTTGAGCATTTTCTCCAACCGATAAAGTGGTGAGCTTAGTAGTTAATCCAACAAGTATTGAAATTTTATGTGTGATGGATATAAAGAGAGTAGAATAGAAAAGTTTATCCGTTTTTTTCTTTATTATGCTGGAAATTTTACATGAAACCAGTTCAAGAACTGGCCTGATATGCCTTGGGCTTTTTGTTTTTGCCTATTTATTGGTGGCGACAGAAGAAATTACCAAAATCAGAAAATCAAAGCCCGTGATTTTGGTATCCGGCATTATCTGGATATTAGTTGCTGATGTGGCGATTTATAAGTACGGTTTCAATAAAGAACAAATAGAAGCTTTAATAAAACACCAACTGATGGAATATGGCGAGTTATTGTTGTTTCTGCTCGTTTCTATGACATACACTAACGCTTTAGTTGAGCGTAATCTGTTCGAGAAGATTCGATATTCCTTGATTCTACGGGGGTTTCATTATCGACAACTGTTTTGGTTAACCGGGTTCATTGCCTTTTTTCTATCAACAGTTGCCAATAATTTAACGACGGCAATGGTCATGGGAGCGGTCGTGTTGGCTTGCGGCAAAAATAATATTGATTTTATCAAATTGAGTTTTATCAATATTGTCGTTGCCGCCAACGCTGGTGGCGTATTTAGTCCTTTTGGCGATATTACAACCTTAATGGTCTGGCAAGAAGGAAAAATAGAGTTTTTAGGCTTTTTCGCTTTATTTTTACCCGCTTTGATCAATTTCATTGTGCCAGCGGTTGTATTCAGCTTTTTTATTCCATCTGCCTGTCCTGTGGTAAAAGCTGAAAAACCGGTTCAATTAAAAAAAGGCGCTATTGTTATATCGCTGTTGTTTTTTGTTACCATTGCAATCTCTGTCGCTTGTGAGCAAATTTTATTTATTCCTCCTTTTATGGGAATGATGATGGGCTTGGCGTTGCTTATGGTCGCAAGCTATTGGCTAAAAATGAGTGATCAGGAACACTTGGCTTATGATGTTTTTGCCAATATTAAAGACTCAGAATGGGATACCTTGCTGTTTTTTTACGGTATTATTTTTTGCATTGGTGGGCTGGCAGAGTTGGGCTATCTGGAATTAGCTTCGCAAAGTATTTATCAAAATTTAAGTTATACTTGGGCTAATATTCTCATCGGTATTTTGTCAGCGGTGATTGATAATATTCCAGTCATGTTCTCTGTTCTGGAAATGCAGCCTCCCATGGATGAAGGTCAATGGTTGCTGGTGACATTAACATCTGGTGTGGGCGGGTCATTATTGGCTATCGGCTCGGCTGCCGGTGTTGCGCTAATGGGGCAGTCAAAAGGCAGATATACATTTGCTGGACATCTAAAGTGGCTTCCAGTTATTGCCGTGGGATATTGTGCTTCTATTTATGCTCATGTCCTGTTTTATTAACGGATGTTACACAGACATACCATTTTTTATGTCGCTATAGCTATTGATAATACAACATATAGGATCAAAAATGTCAAACCGCGTAAAATCAGCTATTAATTCGGCTACAAACCGCTTAAAAATCAAGTCAGCAAGTAAAGGGATATAAGATAATGTGAGAAAGATGTTGAGCTAAAATAGCAAATAAAGAAACTGGTGCTGCCCCCTTTTACTAAGAGATTCGCTGGATGTGGTCAGAACTTAGAAATAGGTTATTGAGTGCAGTCTAACAAAAAAATAATTGTTTAGCAATGGTGCCTCAGGCCGGAATCGAACCGGCACGCCCGTTAAGGCGCGGGATTTTAAGTCCCGTGCGTCTACCAATTTCGCCACCGAGGCATTTTGTGTAACCCATCAGATTCGGTGTATTCTATATGTGTTTTATAAAAAATACCAGCAGATATTGGTATTTTTTATTGTAAATTTTTTAATACGCTACTTGATACAATAAAACGCTATAGTTTTTGATAAAAACTCAAGTAGAGTGAAACAAAGAAACGGTGAATAAAAAAATTTTAGTATCAGACATTCGTTATGCTTGCGGTGAGAACAGTTATGTTCGCGGTAAAAAATATTTTGAGCAAGGCAGGGTCAGAAGTCTGCAAGTCACTGAAGAAAATGATTTATCGGTGCAATTTAAAGCCAGAACAACAGGCAGTGGCGGGAAGCAGTATGTGCAGACGGTTGGATTACAATGGCGTTCAGATTATAGCATCGCCAAAATAACGGGATTATGTACATGCCCGGTGACTTATAATTGTAAACATGTTGCGGCGGCTTGTATAAGGTACATGGAAGAAGATGTTATTGAAGCAGACAATCTCGTATCCCCAAAAGCGTGTCTATCATGGTTGGATACGCTGAATGAACAAGCTGTTGAAATTGATTTTTCCAGTGAATTTATTGCTTATGTTTTGCAAAATGTTCTTGGAAAAGATCAATATTCACTCAGGATGTATGTCACTCGGGAAAAAAAGGACAAGGAAGCAGGATTAATAAAAGGACGGCAGTTATCCTTGAGCAGCATACGTTACGGCTATGAATATAATCAATATATTAAGTCTGAAGATGTCGAAATTTATAAGCTTTTAGCCACTCTGGAACAAAATTACCAGATGGATGAGTGTTATTTGGATGGTATGTCAGGTCATTTAGCATTGACAAAAGTGCTGCAAAGCGGACGATTATTTTGGAGAACGCATCAATCGCTGCCTCTGAAAGAAGGTGGGGGAAGAACTGTCGAGTTTTTATGGCGGCAACAGGAAAACGGTGCTTATAAGTTACAGGTTCAGCCGGAGGCTGCGATTATTATGACCGAACCGCCAATGTATGTAGATGTAGAGCAAGGGGAGTTGGGAATGCTGGATATTCTTTCTCTGACTGAGCATCAATTTAAACAGATATTAAAGGCGCCTGTTGTGCCTGCTGATTATGTTGACGAATTCAGTCAACGACTGGTCATCGAGCATCCTGATATACCATTGCCTGCGCCTAAGCCCATTGACATAACGGAAGTGCATAGTTTGACAGCAATCCCCAGATTGCAGTTGTGTGGCCAAACAATGGAGAATAATCAATACCAGCATTTTTTGATGTTGCGTTTTGATTATGAGGACAAGACGGTGTCTGCCTATCGGTTTGATGTAGCCAGTGTGATCAAGACAGAGCAAGGCTATTTTAAAATTTATCGGGATATTGAAAAGGAACAGGCCGCGCTTGCAGAGTTGCTTGAATTCGGCTTTCAAACGATACAGCCAGAAGAAGTACGGGAACTGGTTTTAATGAGTCCGTATGAAAAATCTCAGATAGATAGCGCGATCCGTTGGGCCGGATTTATTGAAAACAAGCTACCGGAATTGGAAGAGAAGGGCTGGATTGTTGAAGTTGATGACAGTTTTCATTTGAGTTTTCATCAGGCGCAAGACTGGGAGGCGGATATTGAACAAACCGATAACGACTGGTTTCAA
>CAYNIU010000047.1:9891-16003 GCA_964397365.1 uncultured Methylomarinum sp.
GTTTCAATATCACTATTGATGGCCGTTCCATGCCCTTATTACCGTTAATTATGCCGGTGCTGGAATCTTATGATATTGATGAGTTGCCGGAAATGCTCAGTATCCCTCTTGAAGAACATCAGTACATCAATATTCCATCCAGTCAGCTTAAACCGTTTTTGAATATATTGTATGAATTATTCAACAATATCAGTTTTGACGAAAACGGCTATGGCAAAATATCGCGTTTTGATGCCGCTACACTGGCTGACTTGGAACAGCATAGTTACGGTTTGTTCAGTGTCAATGGCGGCGCGGAATTAATTGAAACCGGTAAAAAACTGAAAAATTTTCAGGGGATCGAAGACAGTCCGCTACCGTCCGGTTTGCAGGCGCAGTTGAGAGATTATCAGCAAAAGGGCTTGAACTGGCTGCAATTTTTACGCGAATATAATTTTGCCGGCATTCTGGCCGACGACATGGGATTGGGGAAAACTGTTCAAACCCTGAGCCATTTGCTGTTGGAAAAAGAATCCGGGCGTATGAATAAACCTTGTCTTGTCATTGCACCCACCAGCTTGATGAGCAACTGGCGGCGTGAGGCTGAACGTTTTACACCGGATTTAAAAGTATTAATTTTACAAGGCGCTGATCGTAAGCAGCGTTTTGAACAGATTGAAGGACATGATTTGATACTGACCACTTATCCGCTGTTACCCAGAGATGAGGAGGTGTTGTTGGCGCAGGAATATTATTATCTGATACTGGATGAAGCGCAGGTGATTAAAAATCCGAAATCTCAGGCGGCGCGTATTGTGCGGAAGATTAAAACACAACATCGTCTGTGTTTAACCGGTACTCCCATGGAAAATCATTTAGGGGAACTGTGGGCTCAGTTTGATTTTCTGATGCCGGGCTTTCTGGGTGACAGCGCTTTATTCAAAAAGGTGTACCGCACACCGATTGAGATACATGCTGATGTACAGCAGCGGGAACGTTTATCCAGACGACTGGAGCCATTTATGCTGCGTAGAAACAAGCAGGAAGTCGCTGATGAATTGCCGAAAAAAACTGAAATTATCCGTTCCGTTCCTTTGCTTGACAAACAGGCGGCGTTGTATGAAAACATTCGTATTGCCATGGAAAAAAAGGTGCGTGATGCTATTGCCGAAAAAGGTCTGGCCCGGAGTCACATCATGATTCTTGATGCGCTGTTAAAACTGCGGCAAACCTGTTGTGATCCCAGGACACTGTCACTCAAGGAAGCACAAAAAGTCAAACAGTCGGCCAAACTGGATTTATTGATGGAAATGTTGCCGGAAATGCTGGAAGAAGGGCGGCGAATTCTGGTTTTTTCGCAATTTACCAAAATGTTGGGACTGATTGAAACGGAATTAAAATCACAAAAAATAGCCTACAGCAAATTGACTGGACAAACCCGCAAACGCGATGAAGCGATTGAACGCTTTAAAAGTGGCGCCGCTGATGTTTTCCTGATCAGTTTGAAAGCTGGCGGCGTGGGCTTAAATCTGACGGAAGCGGATACTGTGATTATTTATGACCCTTGGTGGAATCCCGCCGTGGAAAGCCAGGCGGCAGACAGGGCGCATCGAATTGGCCAGGATAAAGCGGTATTCGTGTATAAATTAATCACTGAAGACACCGTGGAAGAAAAGATTCTTGCCATGCAGGAGAAAAAGCGTGCTTTGGCCGAAGGCGTTTATCAACAGGGGAAAAAGGAACAGGCTTTTCAATTAACGTCGGATGATCTGACTGCATTGTTTAAACCCATAGAGTAATGCGTTTTTCTATCATTATACCGGTACTGAACGAAGCCCAAGGGATTCGCCGTGTTTTATCGGCGTTACAGCATTTGCGCCCGGACTGTGAAATCATTGTTGTGGATGGCGGCAGTACGGATAATACCGTGACGATAGCCGGAGCTTTGGCGGATACCGTTTTACGGTCTGCCAAAGGAAGAGCCAGACAAATGAATCTGGGCAGTAATAAAGCAAACGGTGAGATACTGATTTTCCTTCATGCCGATACTTTACTGCCGGATAAGGCGCTGCAGGAAATTGACAAGGCTGTTGTCGATAAGCACTGGGGACGCTTTGATATTCAGCTACAGGGCAGACATTTTATGTTAAAAGTCATTGCCTTTATGATGAACTGGCGATCCCGGGCAACGGCTATCGCTACGGGTGATCAGGTTATTTTTGTAACAAAAGAAGCCTTTATCAAAGTCGGGGGATTTCCTGAAATTGCCCTGATGGAGGATATTGCCCTGAGTCAAAAGCTAAAAGCTTTAGGTTCCCCGGCTTGTCTGAAACCCAAGGTAATCAGTTCCGGACGCCGTTGGGAGCAGTTTGGCGTTGTCAGAACAATTTTATTGATGTGGTCATTACGCTGGCGTTATTTTTTTGGAGAAAAACCGGAAATACTGGCCGACCTTTATAGTGGAGGAAAATTTTGGAAAACCTGATACGACTAGGAGTGGCAATGGCTGTATTTGTGCTGATGATTAGTTGGGAATACATCAGTCCAAGGCGAACGACAGTGACCCGCCGTAATCGCTGGCTGGTAAACCTGGGGCTGGCATTTTTCAATATGGCGTTGATGCGGGTGACTGTCGGAGGACTGGCCTATATCAGCGCCATACATGCGGCAGAAAATTCCTGGGGATTGTTAAATCAGTTATTGTTGCCGGAAGGATTAAACGTACTGTTGACTTTACTGGCGCTGGACTTTGCCATTTACTGTCAGCATATTATTTCCCATAAATGGCCATTATTATGGCGACTGCATCAGGTGCATCACACCGACCTAGAGTTTGATGCAACAACGGCGGTCAGATTTCATCCTCTGGAAATCCTGATTTCTATGTTTTACAAGGTTGCCTGTATCTATGCGCTGGGTGCTGATCCTGCGGCAGTGATTGTCTTTGAAGTGCTTTTAAACGCAAGCGCAACATTTAACCACAGCAACATCAATATTCCCGTAAAGCTGGATAAATTATTGCGCTGGTTGATTATTACCCCGGATATGCATCGCATTCATCATTCGACCATTCCTTGTGAAAGAGACAGTAACTACGGTTTTTCCATTTCACTCTGGGATCGCTTGTGTAGAACCTATACAGCGGCTCCCAGGAAGGCACAGACTGAGATGGATATTGGTTTGAAAAAATTAAGAGATACCCAGCAGGTGGGGTTTTTCAAAATGTTGGTTCTGCCATTTAAAAACAAATAAGGATCACGCATGAAATAACTTCACCATTCGTACTATGCGGATAAATCCGCACCTTGTATATTAAACTCATCTCTAAAATAGTTTGACTAAGTTATGTTGTGCATATTTCTATTCAACTTTTCCGTTGTTTGATAAAAATGACGGCAATGAACAGTAATAACAGACAGGCGATTACAACCAGGATAATAACCACTATCAGGGTAACTGGAATACCGGCCAGAAAATAAAACGACTGTTGCTGAATCTGACCCTGGTTGTCTTTTAGCAGGATATTTAATCCATAAATACCACGTTTATCAACCGTCTGTTTAATGCTGTTAACACCCTTATTAAAGGGCTTCCAGGCAGTTTCCTGAGTGACTTTAAAAGCCTTTGCCGGAAACGTGATAAGTTGATTGAGCGGCAACAATTCCAGCCATTGCAGTGATACCTCATTATTAATAACATCTTGTGGTGAATCAACACTAATAATGACATTGCCTAATAACGGAAAAAAACGGCAATAGAATTTTCCCGGATGTTTGCCTTGGAATTGATGACCATTGAAACGCAGCTGGGTCGCGTCTATTTGAATAAAACAATCCTTGGCGGCATGAGGGCCTGCATGGGCAAAGGTTTGCTGATTAGCGAATAAAAGTAAAACAAAACTGCACAGCAAGAAAAAAGCCCATTGATTTAACTTACCAAAAGACAATTGTGATCTTCTTAGCGTTGTTCGTAGCTGCGGCGTTAGGCTCACCGCATCTAGTTTGAATTCTTTCGAATATTGCTTTCGTATCGCCATTTTTTACTCTCCTCAGTTAAGATAATTATCCTTAATTGGGGTGTACAAGTCTATTGAATCACGTCAATAACAGCTAGGGTACGCATCGTGTACCTTGATAGCGCTTTGGTGCGCGATGCGTACCCTACACAAGAGATAATTTAATGGCAGTGGCGCTCTGCATGGGAACGAGGGATAAATTAACACCCGGGAAATGAATAGTTAGTGTGTGTTGATGACGCATTCCAGCGACTGCATGGCAATTTCCAGTTCTTCATCGGTTTGAATCACCAGAACGGCAACAGCTTGGTTGTCAGCGCTGATGTCATAACAATTATTTTCGATAGAGTTATTTTTGTTCATATCTATGGCAATGCCCAAAGTTGTCAGCTTAGCGCAGCATTGTTCTCTAAGCCAGCTGTCATTTTCGCCTATGCCGCCGGTAAAGATAATGGCATCAACATGACCGAGCACGGCACAATAGGCGCCCAGATATTTTTTAATCCGGTAGGCAACCATTTGCAGCGCCAGTTGAGCATCGTCATTACCCGTATCAGCGAGTTGGTGTACTGCACGCATGTCATTTTCACCACAGATTCCTTTTAAACCGCTGTGTTTATTGAGTAAGGTTTCTATTTCCGGATTACTCAGATTAAGGGTGCGACTCAGATAAAAGAGCAGGGCAGGGTCAATATCGCCGCAACGGGTTCCCATGATTAAGCCTTCTAATGGCGTCATCCCCATTGATGTATCAATACTTTGTCCCTGTTGAATGGCGGTTACACTGGCGCCATTACCCAGATGCAGGGAGATTAAATTAACACTGGATAATGGTTTTCCCAGATATTCAGCGGCCTGTCTGGCCACATAATAATGCGAGGTGCCGTGAAATCCATAGCGCCGTACGCCGTTATTTTCGTACCATGCTTTGGGAACGGCATAACGATAAGCATACGCCGGCAATGATTGATGAAAGGCGGTATCGAAAACAGCCACTTGCGGAACGGAGCCAAGCTGTTTGACAGCCTCTTTTATGCCCAGTAGATTGGCTGGATTATGCAGCGGCGCTAATGGAATCATAGCGGTTATTTTGTTGATAACGTCTGTAGTAATCATTACTGGCTGGCGAAAATACTCACCGCCATGCACTACCCGATGGCCGATACAGAATAATTCCTGTGCATTTTTAATGGCTCCTGAATCGGTTAATATGGAAAAGATCGCCTGTAGTCCGTGTTGATGATCTTTTATATCTGTTGTTTGTAGAGATGTGGATGCTTCCGTCATTTTAAACTGATGCAAGCTGCCGGTTTCACCTATTTTTTCAATAAGTCCTGAAGCAATGACGGTTTGCTCAGTCATGTTAAACAGGCTGTATTTAATTGAGGAACTGCCGGAATTAAGAACTAAGGTTTTCATGGTTTGATTGATGCCTACAGGGATGTGGGTCGTTAGCGTGAGCTGTGCCTACAAGGATGTAGGTACTTAGCGTGAGTTGGGAACGGGAAGCTGCGCCTGTATTGCCGTGATGACAACGGTATTGACAATATCGGTCACTGTACAGCCCCGGCTTAAATCATTAACCGGTTTGTTTAATCCCTGCAAAACCGGGCCAATGGCAATGGCGCCAGATGAACGCTGTACCGCCTTATAGGTATTATTGCCGGTATTCAGGTCGGGAAATATTAACACATTAGCTTGTCCCGCCACTTCACTGTCGGGAAGTTTGGTTTTGGCGACACTGCTGTCAACCGCCGCGTCGTATTGCATCGGTCCCTCCAGTTTAAGTTCCGGTTGTAATGATCTGGCGATATGGACGGCTTCTCGGACTTTATCCACCGCTTCGCCTTTTCCGGATTCTCCGGTAGAGTAGGAAAGCATGGCAACACGCGGGGAAATATTGAACAGTCGGGCAGTTTGCGCAGAATTGATGGCAATATCGGCCAATTGTTGAGCATTTGGATTGGGATTCACGGCGCAGTCGCCGTAAACTAGCACGCGGTCTTCCAGGCACATAAAAAAGACGCTGGAGACGATTGCTGTTCCCGGTTTGGTTTTAATGATTTCAAAGGCGGGTCTGATGGTATGCTGGGTGGTATGCACCGCACCGGAAACCAT
>CAYNIU010000048.1:0-15962 GCA_964397365.1 uncultured Methylomarinum sp.
CAAAAGCCCGTTTGACATGGAATTGACCGTGAACATCGGCAAAGTCCAGTTGTTGCTCCGGCTGTTTATCACCTATGTCTGATGATGCGGGTGCGATGAGCTTCTGACCATTAAGATGAGCGCAGACTTCCAGTAAATGATTTGCTGGAATCAGTTTGGCCTGTCTAATCAAAGCCGCTTCTTTGACGTTTTCTGTTGGCAAGATCAATGGTCTGCCGGCATTGCGGCTATGGATTGCAACTGGCAATGAGCCATTAATGGCGCGTAATTCTCCACCTAAAGATAACTCGCCAATACATTCATACTGCACGAGTGCATCTTTGGGGATTTGTCCTGACGCAGCTAGAATACCTAAAGCGATTGCTAGATCAAAGCGTCCACCTTCTTTAGGCAGGTCGGCAGGAGCCAGATTGATAGTAATACGTTGAACAGGGAACTCGAAATGAGAGTTGATAATGGCTCCACGCACTCTGTCCCGGCTTTCTTTGACAGCAGTTTCCGGCAAGCCGACGATACTTAAAGACGGTAGACCGTTGCTGACATGGACTTCGACCGTAACCAAGGGCGCTTCAATACCTGAACGACCGCGACTATAGGCTATGGCAAGAGGCATTATCGGATAAATTGATTTGACTGTTATTTAAACAAATAATCCATAAAGCAGGATAGTAACAAATAAATATTACTATGTGTCGGTGCTGTCTTTAAGAACCTGTTGTTCCATTTGGACAACACGTTTTTCCAGTTCTTCAAGTTTTGAACGGGTTTTGGCTAAAACCGCTTTTTGCACTTCAAATTCTTCACGGGTTACCAAATCCAGTTTACCGAGAGTTCCTTGTAAAACAGCATGGAAGTTCTTTTCCAGGTCTTCTTTGAGATTGCTGAAACCGGGAGGAATGGCGCCGCTTAAACGTTTGGCAATATCATCAATAGCTTTTGGGTCAAACATAATTTTCTCTTTTTAATTAGTGATTTTTTGTAACGACTCTGCGTAATTAATTAAATAAAAAGCTTTCAATATCAGTCTCTTGTGAAAAAAGCACAGGTAACATGGCGGTATTCACCGCGACTTCTGGAGTCAATGACTGATATTAAATGCATAGTTACACTGATGTAGTTACTGATTTTTTACACATACTCTGAAACCAGTCAATCAGCATCTCCCGGGAGATGTTCCCGGCATATTTTATCTGTATCAGCCTGAGTCAGTGGTAATTGTGTTAATTCACAATGGTAATGATGGTTTTGTTCGGTGAAATAGTGACAGGTTTTACACAATCCAAAACTTTTGGATTTATTGGCTTTTTGTAACGCTGTCAACGTAAGATTTAAAGCAGCGCTGATTGATTCAAACTTTTGTTCTCTAACCTGTTGTTCCGCTTGCATAAAAATATCCAAGGGGTTGAGTCTTTCAATGAGCTCGCGACCCGATTCTGATAACAGCAAATGCACTACCCGGCGATCTTCGGGATCAGGTACTTTTTCAATATATTGTTTACGCTCTAGAACCTGTATGGATTGTGATACCGTACCTTTGGTTGATCCCAGATATTCCGTGACCGCCGCCGGCGTATTACTGTGTTTATTGCATTTCGCCAGGTATTCCAGCACCTGCCCATGTACCGGCTGTAAACCGATAGCCGCATATTTTTTTCTTTCCTCCGAGCGTAACAGGGTGCTAATCCGTTCAATCAGTTTAAATGTTTTTAACTCGTGCATTGTGTGATTTTAACATAAGCCACAGCATTTCTCAGGGTAATGTTTACAAATCTATCACAACTGAATTAAATATATTCAGCGCCCACAAAATCAATGGCTTGCAGTCATAGATTTTGTGGGTACATCCTTGTGCCACAGGAATCGCGAATCAATAGCGATTCCATAGCTGTTCAAAATTTTATGCGTGATGAATATAAACCTTCCGAAAGGTTAAATTAATCCGGGCTTGTTTGATTTTTTTTGTTTTCGGCAATTCGTGTTTCCAATGATGCTGCAATTCACCGGCCATTAACAACAAGTCCCCATGCATCAGCACTAACTCCAGCTTTTGTTCACTGCGCTTCTTATGACGGAAACGCAACAACCGCTGCTCTCCCAGACTCAATGACGCTATCAGAGGGTTTATTCCCAACTCTTTTTCATCATCAGCGTGACAACCCATGGAATCTTGCCCGTTTCGATATAAATTGGCCATTACACTGTTAAAACAAACCCCGCAAAATTGCTCAATATCCTGTTTGATATTCAGCAAACTCTCATTCCAGGGGTGCGGGGCATGGCTTACGCCTGAATATTGATAATGAGCGCCGCTGTCACCATACCAGCACATTAACCGTGGTACATTGATCCATTTACCGTAGATAAATAACCGTTCCTGCTGCCAGGCTAAGTTGTTAAGTAACTGATAAAACAGTTCATCGGCCTGCGAAGGCTGATAAAATTGTCTGCTTAAAAATAACTCTCCGTCACAGGAAACAAGGTTTTCGCCATAGCAACGTTTAAAAGTGCGTGGACAATTCAACATAAAAACTCCGCCCCGGTATCGGTAGATTATCTGGGTAAACGATAACAGCCGCTTCTTTACCTTTGCTGTCAAACAGATTACGCGCCGATGCCGTCACATCAATAAACCCAAATAGTTTTTTCCCATTCAAGGTAACATCTACCGTTTCATAATCCTTCAATGGCTGCCGGGTATCGCCTAAAAAACTGAGGCGACGTCCCATCCATTTCAGTTGCGTTTGTACTTGCCATTGCGGCAGAAACGCCCAGGCAATCGCTGAATATATTTTTTGCTCCGGCACAATGCTGACTCTTCTTTTTAACTCCAGGTTACGTGAATACTGCCAGGCATAATTTCCACGAAAATTCCAGTTCTCATAAAACTGCCACTCCCATTCCAATTCCGTGCCATAGCCTCGTTGCCCCTTGCTGTTTTTTACATTTTGTATCGAAAAAATATCCGTAAAACTTGCTTCATTACTAATTAAATTGGTAATTTCATAATAATAGAGATTCACTGTTGTCCGCAATGTCCGTACCGGCCGATAATCAAAAACCAACTCCGTAGTATCAATTTTTTCCGGTTTAAGATTAGGGTTTCCGATAAACAACTGACTGTTTTGTTGAAATTGTTCCAGAAAACTGGGTGCGCGAAATGCCTGCCCGTATAACAATTTGCTGGTCAGATGTTCGTTAACATCCCACACCAATGCAACCCGCGGATTAAAGGTGCTGCCAAAATCTGAATATTGGTCATAACGTACGCCGGCGGTTAATTGCCAATTATCTGCCAGCTGCCACTCATCCTGCAAAACCAAAGACCAGATATCCCGGGACTTGTCCGGTAAAAATGTCAGCGCTGTTCCTGTCACATCAACCAGACTTCCCGCCATATTAATTGTCGGCGGCGGCGCCAAGGCGGCTCCATCCAGCACACCAACGCCGTAATTCCGACTTTCCGAACTACTCACCTGCTCATAACGATAACCGGCAATCAAACGGATCAAATGATTCTCGAATCCCTTATAAATACTGCTTAATTGTATTCTTGGCACTTTTGTGCTAATTCCAATATTCGTACGCATACCCTCCGGGAATAAAACCAATCCAGTCGGAAAAGCAGTCATCGCTAAATTACCATTTGTACTAATTGGTAACAGCGCTCCTGCCGGAAAATTATAAATTTCCGCATTAATATCGGTACTCAAATAACCGATATGCGCTGATAGCTCCCAGTTTTCAATGCTGTCTTCCGTAGAGAAACGCACATCCGCCAGATAGTTTTCGCCATTTAACAGTCCTTTGTTATCCAAACTCCCTCCAGCACCCGACCGCAATCCCTGGTTTGTTTCATTAAATGCCCAAAACCCCAAATCCCAATATTTACGTTGCAGATTAAGATGCGCGTTCCAACGTTCTCCCTGTGTTTGCATTGCCCCGGGAGCCAATGAGACCTGCGTGCCTAAAACATTATCCAGAGCAGTTTGTGCATCCGCTGTAATAATCCGGTTATTGTCAACGCCATTATTGTTATATTGCAAGCTGGCGGCAACATCCCAGCCCAACCAGCGGTCGCCATATTGCCCCCAAATGCTTCGGTTGTCTGAACTGCCTCCTCGACCACCTATTACAGCACCGTCAATATCACCGGCTTTTTTGGTGATAATATTGATCACCCCGGCAAAAGCATCGGCGCCATATAAAGCCGAACCCGGCCCCCGAATCACCTCAATACGCTGTATAGCCTCAACGGGCAACTCCATCCCGGTCATCGGACTGCCTTTGTATGGCGTCGAATATCGAGAACCATTCAACATAAACAACACTTCATTTCCGGTATTATTGGCCACTCCTCTCATCGTGTAAGTATAATCATTGGTCACCCCCTGGATAGAAGCATGCAGACCGGGTACTGTTTGCAGCACTTCATGCAGATCAGTGGCGCCCATAGTAGTAATCTGTTCGGCAGTAATTACCGTTGTGACTGCTGCTGAACGGAATGCGGGCCGGGCTGTTCCACTTGCAATAGTGACAGAAATTTCAGCCAGTTCCGCAGGCGACATGGCAAAAAAGTCTTCAATCTGTTCCTGCGCCTGACTGTTGACACTCATAACCCATAAACAGACGAACCAGCTTAAGTGTTTGTTTTTAAAAAACAAGCTATAGGCATTCATTACAAGTCATCCAATGGAACGGGTTTAGCAATACCATAACCTTGAGCATAATCAACCCCCAATAAATCGAGCTGAGCTAAAATCTCCTCATTTTCAACAAATTCGGCAATGGTTTTTTTACCCATCACATGACCCACAGAATTAATTGATTCCACCATAGCTCTGTCGACTTTATCATGCAAAATATCTTTAACAAACAAACCATCAATTTTCAAAAAGTCAACGGGTAGATTTTTCAAATAAGCAAAAGAAGACAATCCGCTGCCAAAATCATCCAATGAAAAACAGCAGCCTTTAGCCCGTAAGCTATCTATAAATAATTTTGCATAATTCAAGTTACTGATTGCTGCAGTTTCGGTGATTTCAAAACAAATTTTTTCGGTGGGGATTTGCCATTGCTCAAATTTCTGATCAATAAATGTCAACATGTTTTCATCCGACAAAGATAATCCCGATAAATTAATCGAACACAATGACAACCGGCTCAAAAACTTCGGTTTACCGGCCAACCAAGCGAACATGTTTTCTATCACCCAGCGGTCTATATCTGCTGCCATGTTATAACGCTCCGCCGCAGGTAAAAAAGCGCCAGGCGGAATAATATGCCCTTGTTCATCCCTATACCTTATCAGCGTTTCAAAATGTACCCCGTCATCCTTTTCATCATGTATTAACGAAATCAATTGGCCATACAAACAAAAAAGATTGTGTTCCAGACCATGCTGTATTTTTTCCACCCATTGCATTTCACCCTGCCGGGAAGCCAATTCTTCATCATCAGACCTGAATGCATGCACCCGATTACGGCCCTTTTCTTTGGCCGCATAACAAGCCGCATCAGCTTCTTTTAAAATATCAACCGCGTTGCCGCTTACCCGGGTAATCATGGCCACACCGATACTGACGCCAACACTAAAGCAGCGGTCTTCCCAGGCAAACTGAAAGTCTCTGACGACATTGCGTAACTTTTCACAGGCGCTCAGCGCTTGAGCCAGAGAACAATCGTACATCAACACACTGAATTCATCGCCGCCCAGTCGCGCCAGCAAATCGTGCTGGCGAATATGTTGTCGTAAAATATCCCCCAATTGTCGCAGCAGTTCATCCCCGGCCAAATGTCCACAAGTATCATTCACCACTTTAAACTGATCCAGGTCTAAATAACATAATGCATGTTCGCTATTACTTCGCTGGGTATTTCTCACTACCCGTTGTAAATACACATCAAACTCTCTTCTGTTCATCAACCCGGTCAATGCATCATGACTGGCCTGATATTCAATTTTCTCCGATAACAATTTTGTTTCTGTAAAGTCTTCACACACTAACAACAGATTATCCTTCCCCATATCGTCCACCAGCATCCTTGCAGACTCTCTCACCCAGATAATACGACCGTCACGACAGACCTTTCGCATTTCCTGTTTATAAACTTTACTGGGATTCAGTTGACATAATTCCAGTAATGCCTTGCTGACATCTCTATCATCAGGGTGGATAAAATCGAAAATGGAACATCCTTGCAACTGTTCTACAGTCAAATCCAACAGGGTGGCACCAAAACGATTCACCGACAAAATAAGTCCTTCCATATTCAGATAAAACACCATCGTCGGATTGTTGTCATATAGCGCCCGATAATTGTTTTTAACCGCAATCAGAGCCTTGTTTTGTCGCTCGACAGTGCTGATCATTTTATTAAAGGCATCAACCAATACCCCTACCTCATCTTCATTATGTTTTATCGCTCGATGCGAATAATCTTTTTCCCGGCTGATTTTATGAGCCATATTAGCCAGTTTTATAATAGGCGTGGAAACCCGGTTCAATAACGGCGCAGTCAAAATAAAGGTAATCAATGAGGCGGCAAACAATATCCCTAGTATCAAACCAATAAATTGTAATTCACGACGGAACTGGGCAGTTAAATCAGCAACCATATAAATACCGCCAATTTGTTCCGTCTCCAGCAGTACTGGTTTAAAAACATACAAGTGTAAGCGTTCAAAATGTGTCACTAATCCCTTATAAGTAACTGGACACGGATGATTTTGTATTTGGAACTTGTGTAGCGAGGTATAAAGCTGACCTTGAACATCGTAAAGACAAGCCGCCTGTACTGACGGCAAATCATTAAGAGCCTTGAGGTTTTCCCTGGCGACATCGGGGTCATCAAAACTCAGTGCTGCGGTACTGCGATCGGCAACCAATGCAGCCATTACCGTCAGATCATCCTTGACTTTGTCCTTCATATTCGCCATAACAACAAATATCAGTAATGTCATTGCCAACAGCAATGACAAACCATTGGAAAAGACCAGAATCACTATCAGTTTTGATTTTATTGACAGATGCCTGAAAAGATTATTCATCATCTTGCCCCTCAACCAATTCAGCCACTTCCAATAACTTGGCGCTGATTTTAAAACCATTGCGTTTCAGAGCCGGCAAATTAATCTGTAATTTGATCTTCCCGTTCCTGATGACAAAGCCAATCATTCCGCCCTTTCTGGCAAAAAAAGGCTGGCTGCTGATAGTCAGAATGTCTGTTTGCAGCGCATTAATTTGATGATGTTGATTATTTTCATGACCAAAATACAGAATATGACATTGTTTTATCTGCCCAATGGACTGAAATCTATACAAACGAATAGGCTTTCCCTGCGCATTCTTTTCTTCCAGGGGGGTTAACAAGCCGCCAAAAGGATCTGTTCCCAAAATGCAGATATTAAACGTATCGCTGTGCTGTTCCGGCCAAGTAATAAACTTTGTAAAATTATACAAATAGGCCGCTTTAATTTTATATTCCAGATTATGTTGCCCGGCTTCAACAACCGCCCCAAAGCAGTAGAAAAAAAGCAATGTTATCCGTATAAAAATCATTTGATTTTAAAACTATCCGTGATCGCGTAAAATATTAGGAATGAGATTTCAGACTAAAGCATAGAATATTTCCTGATTAAAGCTATCTGTTTTTAAAAAAAGTCTGCAAAACTTTAAGCAGATCACAATGATCTTGCACACCGGCGCTTTCCCTGACACTGTGCATGGCCCACATCGGGTTTCCAATGTCCACGCTGCGAATTCCCAATTTTGCAGAAACCATAGGTCCAATGGTGCTACCGCAAGCCATATCAGTACGATGTGAATATTCCTGCCAATTTACACCCGCTTGTTGACACCAGTCGATAAACATGGCTTCAGAAATACTTTCGGAAGTATAACGACAATTGGCATTCAACTTAATCACCGGTCCTTGGTTAACGACGACCTTATGTTCAGGATCATAGGCCTCAGGAAAATTAGGCTGATAGGCATGAGCCATATCGGCGCTGATCATAAAACTTTGCGCCCGTGTCCGTTGATAATCCTCCCGGTTGATTCCAACAGACAAAGCCATTCTTTCAAGAATATCCGCCAAAAAACAACCATCGGCTCCTTTGCGACTTTCACTGCCGATTTCTTCATGATCAAAAAAAGCACAAACCAGCGTATTGCCACTGCTCAGACTGGTTTCATTCAGCATCGCTTGTAAACCGGCATGACAGGAAGCCAAATTATCCAACTGACTATCGGCATAAAACTGCTGCTCCTCACCCCAAAAAACACCCTTTTGGGTATCATATACATTTAGTTCCCAGCCGTGAATCTGCGTTGCCTCAACACCTGAAATCTGCGCCAGTTTTTTGGAAAAATACCCGGCGGGTAACTGTTTGTCGGCAATAGTCGATAATATCAGCGGCAATTCATTTTGCTTATGTAATTTCAAGCCTTCTTCATTCACCTTGCGATTCATATGGATAGCCAGGTTTGGCAGACGCAGCAACGACTGCTCAAAGCGTAACAACTGGCTGATAATATCACCGTTATCCGCTTTATAACTGATTCGACCCGCCAAACTTAAATCACGATCTGTAAAAGTGGCCAGAATAGGGCCACCGTAAATTTCCACAGCCACTCTGACTAAGCCGTCAGTCACTGATGCCGGCTTGGGTTTCACTCTCAAACCGGGCGAGTCAGTGTGCGCACCCAATATTTTGAACCCTGTTTCAATCAATGGTTTTGTACCCAAAACAAAGGCAATAATTGATGAGTCATCCCGAATAACATAATATCGACCACCGGGCTTTAAACGCCATTGTTCAGTTTCCAGCAAACTTACAAAATCACATGCCAGCAGTCGCTGTTCCATATGGGCAACGGCATGCCAAGGACTGGGGCTGGCATCAATAAAGTCCAGCAGATCCTGAACCTGTTCTTGTGCATCGTTCATTTATTTTTTAACTCCAGCGAAAGCGAATTAATGCAGTAACGCAAACCTGTGGGTTGTGGACCATCTTCAAAAACATGACCCAGATGCGCACCACAGGACTTGCAGCTCACTTCTATCCGCTGCATTCCATGACTGTCGTCCACAGTTTTCTGCAAACTCTGTTCATTGAACACATCCCAAAAACTGGGCCAGCCAGAACCGGAATCATATTTACAATCTGAAGAAAATAACGGATTGTGACAACAGGCGCAGCAATAAACCCCCTTATCTTTACAATCCGTATACTCTCCGCTGAAGGGTTTTTCCGTACCCTTTTGCCGACAAACCCTGAATTGTTCCGGGGTTAATTTATCCCGCCATTGCGCTTCTGTTATCTGTTTATCTATCATGGCTGACGCCTCCCTGAATGATCTGGGTAAAGCTTTGATTGTACGCTTTCAATACCGCTTCGCCAAAACAGACCAGATAAACCCTTTGCAATAAAGGACAACCTTGCATTGATGTTTGTATACTATTCATAGCGATAGTCGCTGCCTGCTCAACCGGAAAACCATATACACCACAGGAAATAGCCGGAAAAGCTATCGTCTTGATAGCATATTCAGCTGCCAGGCACATACATTCCCGATAACAACAGGCCAATAAAACCGCTTCATGACTATCACCTCCCCGCCAAACCGGGCCAACAGTATGAATCACATAATCCGCCGGCAACTTATACCCCCGGGTAATTTTAGCCTTCCCGGTGGCACAACCTTTCAGTGTTTTACATTCGACCAATAGTTCCGGCCCGGCTGCCTGATGAATGGCTCCATCAACACCGCCGCCACCCAACAATGAGTTATTCGCGGCATTGACTATGGCCTCAACTTTTAGTCGGGTAATATCAGTCTGAATAATTTCAATCTCAGCCATCACCTTCTCCTTTCGTTTTTTTTTAGAAAAAAGACTTGTCAAAGTTAATTTATTCAGATTATTCTCAAACGCATAATAACAATCATTGCTTTAATCGCGTATGACAACAGCAACAACTTGGGTAAAAGAATCCTCATTTGGCATCTGGTTTCTGAACAGCAATATCTGGTTAAATCATGTGTTAAACAGAGCATTGAATGATTTGCAAACACTGATCCCTGATAAACAAGCGGCTTACCGCAAAATATTGGACATAGGCTGCGGGCGCGGTAATTCTTTTGAATTGCTGGATGAACGTTTTCGCCCAAAAACAATTTGTGCCATTGAAATTGATGAGGCTTTGTTGAAAGACGCCATACACCACGGCCAACAATGCCATGCCCATGTCACAATAACACTGGGTAATGCGGAAATCCTGCCTTACCCGGATAACAGTTTTGATATGCTGTTCTGTCACCAGAGTTTCCATCACATCATCCAACACGAACTGGCCATGCAGGAATTTTATCGAGTGCTAAAACCCGGTGGGATACTGTTGTTTGCCGAGTCCTGTCGAAAATTCATCCATTCCCTGGCAATCCGTTTGTTATTCAGACACCCTATGGACGTTCAAAAAACTGCCGATGAATATCTGGCGTTAATACAGAAAGCCGGCTTTAGAATACTCCCGAAATCTATTTCCAAACCCTATTTATGGTGGAGTCGCTGGGATCTGGGCACGTTTGAATGGTTTGGTCTGCCATTACCCAAAAACCGGGAAGAAACGCTGCTTAATATAGTGGCAACAAAACCTGAACAAATCGACGTTAACCCATAACGCTCCTATCAAAAACAAGGTCATTCTGCTGGTAGCGCTCTATTCGCTGATATTTGAATATGCCCCAGATTAATGACAACACGTCAAATTTACCTTTGCCCACAAAATAAAGGATAATATCTTCATATCTGATACTTTTTCCACAAAAATATGAATTTTATCTTTTCAGCCCGGCATCGAACGAACCTGTATCTCATTATTTTGACTGCGACCATCTGGTTTGCACTATTGGGCTACCGGGATTTGATTGATCCCGATGAAGGGCTTTATGCCGAAGTCGCTCGTGAAATGCTCAGTACCGGTGACTGGGTGACGCCGCGTATTGATGGCTACAAATTTTTTGACAAGCCTCCTATGCAATATTGGGGATCAGCCATCAGTATGGCTGTTTTTGGTGAAACCAATGCAGCTGCCCGGGTCTGGTGTGCAGGATTGGGATTTATTGGCGCATTATGGGTGTGGCTGCTTGGCAACCGTTTATACGGCAAGACTGCCGGTCGCTACAGTTTTCTTATCCTGCTGAGTTCTTTCCTTTATGTCGGTCTTGGTCACGCCAATGTTCTGGATATGGGGGTCAGTGTCTTTTTAGCTGTTATCCTGGGCGCTTTTGCTCTGGCGCAGAAAGACAGAAACACGAAAAACCGGGGTCAAGGATGGATGCTATTAAGTTGGGCGGGAGCTGCCGGCGCTATATTGAGCAAAGGCTTGATTGGTATTGTTTTTCCGGCGGCCGCCATTGTTCTGTACAGCTTATGGCAAAGAGACTGGGATTTATGGCGACATTTATATATAGGCAAAGGTTTACTGCTGTTTTCGCTACTGGTGACGCCATGGTTTGTTTTGGTTAGTCAAGCCAACGAGCAATTCTTACACTATTTCTTTATTCATGAACATTTTGAACGTTTTACCTCCAATGTCCACAAAAGAAATAATCCCTGGTGGTTCTTTATTGTTGTCCTATCCGTCGGTTTTTTACCCTGGATTATCAATATCATTCAGGCAATCTTTAAACCTGAGTTTTCATGGAAACCCACAGACGCCGGAACATTTAATCCATCGCGTTTATTTTGGGTGTATGCTGTTTTCATTTTTTTGTTCTTTTCCAGTTCACATTCAAAATTAGTGCCTTATATACTGCCTATTTTTCCATTTCTGGCGTTATTAGCCGGCGAAAAACTGGCTAAAAGCCAACAATCTTTTAGCGCAATTATCATCACTGCCATTCTGGCCATTGCTGTAGCTATCGCCGCCTGGAATATTGTGAGTTTTGCCAAACCCCGCACCCCCGAATTTATCTTTTTAACATTCCGTCCCTGGCTCATAGGCGCATCTATCAGTTTGGCCATCGCCAGCTTGATTGCGTTTTTTTACCGAAAAAGCACCTCTATTGCAATAACATCATTAGCAATCGGTTCGATGCTGGCCTTTCAAATGGCGTCATGGGGTTATCAAAGCCATGCCCCTATCCGCTCCGCAAGAATGATTGCGGAGGCTATCCAGTCTTATGACAAGCAAAAACAGTTAAAGATTTATGCCATCAACCACTTTGATTACTCTGTGCTTTATTATTTACAGCGCAACATTACCCTGGTTGGCTTTAAAGGCAACATGAAATTTGGAATCCAGCGTGAACCTGAAAAATGGATACCTGATGAAGCTACGTTTATGCCGCAATGGCTGGATTCTAATAACCCGGCATTAGCAATTCTTTCGCGCTCCAGCTACCAAACCTGGCTGACAAAACAGATCCCCATGAAACTGGTTTACCAGGATCCGCGCCGACTTGTGGTGAGCAACCGATGACCTTATTGCGATTTTTATTAGTAGGAGTAGCCAATACGTTTATTGGACTGGGCATTATTTATGCGGCAATGTATTTCTTTCATTTCAGTGCGGTATTGGCCAATGCAACAGGTTATGCTATAGGGATTGTCGTCAGCTTCGCATTGAATAAGACCTGGACGTTTACCAGTGATGACCATATTGGCGCCAGCTTTTTCAGGTTTTTACTGGTTATCGCCATTGCCTATAGCGCAAACCTCAGCGCCGTGTTGTTTGTGAATGACCATTTTGAGATCAATATTTATATTGCTCAAGCTCTGGGTATTGCCCCTTACACGGCTATCACTTACCTGGGCAGTCATTTTTTCGTTTTCCGTAACCGGCGAAAACCTCGGAAAACAGCCCCTCCGGCCGGATCAGTTAGCGCCAAACCCAACAAACCATTAATAACACGGGCAATCAAGTTAAACATTGTTGTTCCCTGTTATAACGAAGAAGCCGTGCTTCCAGAAACAAGCCGACAGTTATCTGCATTACTGCAGAATTTAATCGACAAAAGCAAAATTACCGCCGATAGCAACGTATATTATGTAGATGATGGCAGCTATGATAATACCTGGGAATTGATCAAATCCCAGAGCAAAACCAATACTTTTATCCAGGGAATCAAACTTTCGCGTAATCGCGGCCATCAAAATGCGCTTCTGGCCGGCTTGCTGACGGTGGATGGCGAAGCCGTTGTCAGTATTGACGCCGACCTGCAGGACGATTTATCTGTTATCGAGAAAATGATTGATGACTATAGAACAGGACATGACATTGTCTATGGTGTGAGAGCTTGCAGAAAAACCGATACGTTTTTTAAAAACTTCAGCGCTCAGGCTTATTACCATTTGTTAAAAATAATGGGCGTGGAAATCATCCACAACCACGCTGATTTTCGTCTTATGAGCCGACGGGCCATTGAAGCGCTCAAGGAATTTGGTGAAGTTAATTTGTTCCTGCGAGGCATTATTCCTCAACTGGGATTTTCATTTTCCCTGGTCTATTACGACCGTAGCGAACGATATGCCGGAGAATCGAAATATCCATTAAGAAAAATGCTCGCTCTGGCCTGGCAGGGAATCACCTCTTTTTCTGATTTACCCTTGCATTTCATTACCGGCCTTGGCTTTCTGGTTTCCATCATCAGTCTGGGAATAACCGCCTGGGTACTTTGGGTTAGATTATTTACTCAAGACGCCATACCGGGCTGGGCATCCACAGTCCTGCCGATTTATTTTATCAGCGGAATACAGTTGCTTTGTCTCGGCGTTATTGGTGAATATCTGGCAAAAGTCTACACTGAAACCAAACAACGCCCTCGTTATATAATAGAAAAAACAACATACCTGAAGGATGAGATTTAATAACTTCATTTTTAAATCTGGATTGTCACCACCCGCCCCATCAAAAAAGCTGGCTGGCAACACCCGTTCAATAAATACCGGATGAATAGATACACAAACTTTAAAACTTTCTTGCTGCTCTGATGGTTTCGTAGGCTTTTCTGATCTTCTGAGTTTTTTCTTTGGCAAGTAACATCATTTCTTCGGGCAGACCTTTAGCGACCAATTTATCAGGATGATGTCGACTGATTAATCGCCTGTACGCTTTTGTAACTTCTGCATCACTGGCAGATGGCTTAAGACCTAATACTGCATAAGCATCTTGCAGTATATTTCTTTGTGGATTGACAGATTGTGGATGCCGATCATAAAAACGTTGCTGAGCCTGAAATTGTAATTTAATGGTTTCATATTCAACACGGGAAATACGCAATTGTTCACAAATATTAAGCAACACACCTTCCTCTGTCTGTTTTATTGCGCCATCAGCAAAGGCCGCCTGAAGCTGAATTTCTATAAACATACGAATTAAATTCGTTCGTCGGTGACATTCGCGACGAAATTGCGCTAAGACCTCATTTATTGGATAATTCGGCTTTTTTCCTTGCTGAAATAGCTTAATAGCGGTTTCGCGTGCTCCGCCTGTTATGCCCATTTCATTCATGATCTTATTGGCCAGATTTATTTCTGCCTGAGAAACACGACCGTCAACCTTGGCAATATGCCCCATCACCGAAAAGGTTGCCGTAAAAAAAGCCATCTGCACCCGTTGTTGATGACCTGGATTCAAGTTTTCATCAATTTCCAGTTCAGCATCAAACTGATGACCTATGGCGGCGCCCAAAATAGCCCCTAACGGCCCCGCCATCAGGAAACCAAATGTTCCCCCAACCACTTTCCCCAACCAACTCATAATTCTGAAGTCCTTTAAAGCAACAAACACTGCCCTTCAAATTATAGAATTAATGCTAAAATAGCAATATTTCATCTCTCATAATCAACCTTATGACAGCGCCTACTGCACTTTACCAATCCTCTCTTTCAACTTTAAAACTGCTGACCCGGGGGAAAGTCCGGGATATTTATGAAATTGACGCCAAACATCTCCTCATCGTCACCACCGACAGAATGTCTGCGTTTGATGTCATTCTACCTGACCCAATCCCCGGTAAAGGCAGTGTTTTAACTCGTGTTTCCAACTTCTGGTTTGATAAAATGAAAGCCATTATTCCCAATCACCTGGCAACGGACATAACACTGGAAGAAATCATCCCCGATAACAAGGAACGTTCACAGATTGAGGGGCGAGCCATTATTGTGAAGCATTTAAAACCGTTGCCGGTTGAGGCCATTGTTCGCGGCTATCTGATTGGTTCCGGCTGGAAAGATTACCAACAGACCGGCTCAATTTGCGCAATAGAACTAAAACCCGGACTACAACTGGCCCAGCAATTGCCGGAAGCCATTTATACTCCGTCAACCAAGGCAGAAATTGGCGACCACGACACCAATATTTCATTTGCAGAGACAATACCGTTATTAGGCCGGGAACTGGCCGAAAAAATACGCGATATCAGCTTGAAATTATATTCTGAAGCCGCATTATATGCTAAACAACGAGGTATCATTATTGCTGATACAAAATTTGAATTTGGTGTTGATGATAAAGGCCTATTATATTTGATAGACGAGGCGCTGACCCCTGACTCATCAAGATTCTGGCCGGTTGAACAATACCGTGTCGGTATCAGCCCACCCAGCTTTGATAAACAGTATTTGCGCGACTACCTGGAATCGCTGGACTGGGACAAAACGCCGCCCGCACCACCACTCCCTAAGGAAGTAGCCGAGCAATGCGCGGCAAAATACCGCGAAGCGGCAATCAAACTGATAGAGGGATAGACCCTCTACAACAAACCATGTTCTGGATCGAAACAAAAAATCGAAAGCTTTCGCCTAAACGCATTGCCCATCCAGTCAATCAGGCCAGGATTTGATCTGCTGAAGCGGTATTTGTTGGTTTTTTACACACACAGCAGCACACAGGTCATTCCCGAGTTTCAATTCGCACAATGACCAGTGTTTTACATTGCCGTATTGTTCAGGAATCT
>CAYNIU010000049.1:0-15283 GCA_964397365.1 uncultured Methylomarinum sp.
GTTTGCGCTTTGCGGTGCGTGAGGGTGGTCGTACAGTCGGTGCGGGTGTTGTTGCCTCAATCATTGAATAAATAAAAGAGCTGGTTTATAATGACCAGCTCAATCGGTTTTCTGAATAGGTCAGTGGCTCAATTGGTAGAGCAGCGGTCTCCAAAACCGCAGGTTGGGGGTTCGAGTCCCTCCTGGCCTGCCATTCAGATGCTTGTCTATAATCCACTCCATTGTTTAGTCTAAATGAATGCACAAGCAGAAGAAGCAACATCCTCATCAATACTTGATGTAGCAAAGCAAGTATTGTCTGTGAGTATTGTTGTTGCAGGTTTAAGCGCTTTTTATTATTTCTCAGAGTTTTCCTTGTTGTACAGGGTGTTAGCTTTGGTGGGAGTGGTTGTTGTTGCGTTAGGCTTGATGTTGACAACTGCCGTTGGTCGTAATTTGTGGGTGTTTGTCCTTGAGGCCAAACAGGAAGTTAGAAAGGTGGTGTGGCCGACACGAGAGGAGACGGTCAGGACGACTTTACTAGTTTTTGGGATGGTTTTTATCGTAGGCCTTATTTTGTGGCTTCTTGATATGTTTTTATTCTGGGGTATTCGGCTCCTGACTGGTCAGGGAGGCTAGGTAATGGCTTTACGCTGGTATGTCGTACACGCATATTCAAACTTTGAGAATAAAGTAAAGCTTGCGCTTGAGGAAAGGATTGAGCGAGAAGGATTGCAGAATTATTTTGGTAAGATTTTGGTGCCCACTGAAGAGGTTGTTGAGATGCGAATGGGGCAGCAGCGAAAAAGTGAAAGAAAGTTTTTCCCCGGATATGTGCTGGTTCAAATGGAGTTGACGGATGATACTTGGCATTTGGTGCGAAATGTGCCGAGGGTGTTGGGGTTTATCGGTGGGACATCCGATAGGCCAGCGCCGATTTCGGAAAAAGAAGCGAATGCCATTCTCAATAGAGTTGAAGAAGGTGTTAATAAGCCACGGCCTAAAGTGTTGTTTGAGGTGGGTGAGGTTGTGAGAATTATTGACGGACCGTTTAAGGATTTTAATGGTAGTATTGAAGAAGTTAACTATGAAAAGAGCAGTCTGAAGGTGTCTGTTTTGATATTTGGTCGCTCAACTTCTGTGGAATTAGAATTTAATCAAGTAGAAAAATCCTGATTTAAAGATGTTTTTGTTATGTCCCTGCCCTTTTCAGGGGGGCGGGGATTTTTGTTTGTTGGGGAGTTTAAAAAAACGTTTGTACCCGTTTGGAGTTATAAAATGGCGAAAAAAATTGAAGCATATATCAAGCTGCAGGTAAAAGCGGGTGAAGCAAATCCTAGTCCCCCTGTTGGGCCGGCTTTGGGTCAGCATGGTGTGAATATTATGGAGTTTTGTAAAGCATTTAATGCTAAAACTCAGGATGTTGAGAAAGGGCTGCCTATTCCTGTTGTGATTTCTGTTTATAACGATAGAAGCTTTACTTTTGTTACTAAAACTCCGCCGGCATCTGTGTTACTGATGAAGGCCGCAGGTCTTAAAAAAGGTAGTAGTACGCCAAATACTAATAAAGTTGGAACGGTAACGCGTGCCCAGCTGGAAGAGATTGCGAATACAAAAATGCAGGACTTGAATGCTGCTGATCTGGATGCCGCTGTTAGAATTATTGCGGGTAGCGCTCGCAGTATGGGGCTGAATGTGGAGGGGATGTAATGGCAAAGTTAAGCAAAAAAGCAAAATTGATACAAGCGAAGGTTGATAAGAGCAAAGCCTATTCTTTGTCTGAAGCGGTTGCGGTATTAAAAGAATTTGCAAACAGTAAGTTTGATGAATCTCTGGATGTGAGTGTCAATTTGGGAGTGGATCCTCGAAAATCAGATCAGAATGTTCGTGGTGCTTCGGTTTTGCCTAATGGGACTGGTAAAACAGTAAGAGTGGCTGTGTTTACCCAGGGTCCGAATGCAGATGCGGCAAAAGAAGCGGGTGCTGATGTTGTCGGCATGGATGATCTGGCCGATCAAGTGAAAAAAGGTGAAATGAATTTTGATGTGGTAATCGCTTCTCCGGATGCTATGCGCGTAGTTGGGCAGTTGGGACAGATTCTGGGGCCAAGAGGTCTGATGCCAAATCCAAAAGTGGGTACGGTAACACCAGATGTGGCAACCGCGGTGAAAAATGCTAAATCAGGTCAGGTCAGATATCGTACTGATAAAGCAGGCATTATACATTGCTCGGTTGGAAAGGTTTCGTTTGATGAGCAAGCCATTAAACAGAATCTTGAATTTCTCGTTGCAGATTTAAAGAAAGCCAAACCATCGGCAGCTAAAGGTATTTATTTTAAAAAGATTTCATTGTCTTCAACAATGGGGCCTGGGCTGCTGATAGATCAAGGCAGTATTGATATTTAACAGAATATAAAATTTGGTATTTATCCAATTCGCCTGGGTTGGTGCGATACAAAAACTTTGGGTTGCCGGTTTGCTGGCAACCGTCAAAGACCGTAGGGGCTGAAAGGCTTAATAAGCCTACGCAGACGGAAGCTTGGCCGGTGCTTTGGGCTGGTAAAGATCCGTACAGGGGTATCCAGAGGATACATATTATTAATTCTGGGCTGAATGCCTGGAAATTATGACCGGAGGTAAGGTGTGGCATTAAAATTGGCTGACAAAAAAGACGTCGTCGAAGAAGTTGCTGCTATCGCCGCTCAAGCTCATTCTGCCATTGCGGCAGAATATCGTGGATTGACCGTAACTGAATTGACTGAGTTGCGTAAAACTGCGAGAGAGACTGGCGTTTATCTGCGTGTGGTAAAAAATACACTGGCTAAAAGAGCAGTTGAAGGAACTGAATTTGAATGTATGAAAGAAGGGATGGTAGGTCCCCTCATTCTGGCATTTTCAATGGAAGATCCTGGCTGTGCTGCTCGTTTAATTAGTGATTTCTCTAAAGAAAACGACAAATTAGTTACCAAGGTTGTTGCTATTGGCGGACAGTTGTATGACGCTTCAGAATTGAAACGTCTGGCTTCGTTGCCAACTTATGATCAGGCTGTCAGTATGTTGATGTCCGTCATGAAAGCACCAGTCGAAAAATTTGTTCGTACTTTGGCAGAACCTCACGCGAAGATGGTGCGCACAGTGGCTGCGATTAAAGATCAGAAAGAAGCTGCATAAGCTTGTTTTTTTACCAGTTATAAACCAATTATTAGATAGAGGAATAGATAATGGCACTTTCACAAGAAGAAATCTTGGATGCGATCTCTAACATGACTGTAATGGAGGTCGTTGATCTGATCTCTGCGATGGAAGAAAAATTTGGCGTTTCTGCGGCGGCGGCAGTAGCTGTTGCAGCTCCTGCTGCTGGCGATGCAGGCGCTGTAGCTGAGCAAACTGAATTTGATGTGGTTATGACATCTTTCGGAGCCAACAAAGTTGCTGTAATTAAAGCCGTTAGAGCAATCACCGGCTTGGGACTGAAGGAAGCCAAAGATGCAGTTGAAAGCGCGCCTACAGCCTTGAAAGAGGCCGTAAGCAAGGAAGAAGCTGAGGAAGTCAAAAAAGCGCTAGAAGAAGCAGGCGCTGAAGTCGAAATTAAATAATAATTTTGACTGTAGTCGGGCTAACGCCTAAATCAACAGGGCTGGTGGCATTAATGTCGCCGGCCTTTTGCTGTTTGTATTAAGCATTCAGTAGTAAATAATCTTTGATGAAAAGGTATGGAAGCAATATGGCCTATTCTTTTACCGAAAAAAAGCGAATCCGTAATAACTTTGGGAGGAGTACTGAAGTACTCGAAGTCCCTTATCTTTTAGCAACACAAATTGATTCTTATGCCAGTTTTCTACAAGCGGGAACAGAACCTGACAAAAGGGAAGATCGTGGTTTGCATGCGGCATTTTCAAGTGTGTTTCCGATTGTAAGTCATTCAGGATATGCTCTCCTGGAGTATGTTAATTATCGTTTAGGAGAGCCGACTTTCGATGTAAGGGAGTGCCAGCAACGTGGAGCAACCTATGCTGCTCCGTTAAGAGTGTTAGTGCGTCTGGTTATCTATGACAAGGATGCGCCCGCTAACGCAAAAGTGGTAAAAGACATCAGAGAGCAGGAAGTCTATATGGGCGAACTGCCATTGATGACGGATAACGGTACGTTTGTCATTAATGGTACGGAGCGCGTCATTGTTTCCCAATTGCACAGATCTCCCGGTGTGTTTTTTGATCATGACAAAGGGAAGACACATTCGTCAGGTAAATTATTGTTTAATGCCCGAGTGATACCATATCGCGGTTCATGGCTGGATTTTGAATTCGATCATAAAGATGCTGTGTATGTGCGCATTGACAGACGCAGGAAAATTCCAGCAACTATCCTGTTAAGAGCATTGGGGTATGAAAACGAAGAAATGATCAATATTTTCTTCGAGACCAATAAATTTACCTTCAGCGCAGATAAGTTTTTATATCACATTATTCCTGAGCGATTGCGAGGGGATATGGCGGTATTTGACATCAAACATGATGGCAAGGTTCTGGTAGAAGAGGGCCGCAGGATTACGGCAAAACATATCAGACAAATGGAAAAGGCTGGTGTGACTGAAATCGAAGTGCCCAGAGATTATTTGTATGGCAAAATTCTGGGGCATAATGTCGTTGATAAATCGACCGGCGAGTTAGTCGCCAGTGTCAATGATGAATTGACTGAAGAATTACTGAAAAAATTAATAGATGCTAATATAACGGAAATTAACACATTGTTTGTTAATGATTTGGATCGAGGGCCATTCATCTCAAATGCGATGGCATTGGACGCAACGACCAACCGCTTAGAGGCATTAGTCGAAATTTATCGGATGATGCGACCGGGTGAGCCGCCAACCAAAGAATCTGCTGAAAATCTGTTTGAAAATCTGTTTTTCACTGAAGATCGTTATGATTTGTCGGCCGTAGGCCGGATGAAATTCAACCGTCGTTTAGGGCGGGAAGAGATCACCGGTGAAGGCACGTTAAGTAAAGAAGACATCATTGATGTATTAAAGGAACTGATTAATATCAGGAACGGCAAAGGTACTGTCGATGATATTGATCACCTTGGCAACCGACGTGTTCGATCGGTCGGTGAGATGATTGAGAATCAGTTCCGTGTTGGTTTGGTAAGAGTCGAGCGGGCAGTCAGAGAAAGGCTGACACTGGCCGATTCGGAAGGCTATATGCCACAGGAAATCATTAATGCCAAACCCGTATCAGCATCGGTCAAGGAATTTTTCGGGTCCAGTCAGTTGTCACAATTTATGGATCAGAACAATCCATTGTCGCAGGTCACTCACAAACGACGTGTGTCGGCCTTGGGCCCAGGTGGTTTGGCCAGGGAACGCGCTGGTTTTGAAGTGCGCGATGTTCATACGACTCACTATGGTCGTGTGTGTCCTATTGAAACGCCTGAAGGCCCAAATATTGGTTTGATAAATTCGCTTTCAGTTTATGCGCGTACCAATTCTTATGGTTTTCTGGAAACACCCTATAGAAAAGTAGTCGATGGCAAAGTAACCGATCAAGTTGATTATCTATCGGCTATTGAAGAGGGGGAGTTTGTTATTGCTCAAGCCAGTGTGGCTATTGATGACAACGGTCGCTTAGTTGAGGGGCTGGTGTCTTGTCGGCATAAAGACGAATTCACCCTGGCGTCTTCCGATAGTGTGCAATATATGGACGTATCATCGAAACAGATTGTATCGGTTGCGGCTTCCATTATTCCATTCCTGGAACATGATGATGCTAACCGGGCGTTGATGGGATCCAATATGCAACGCCAGGCAGTTCCAACATTGCGTGCTGAAAAGCCGTTGGTGGGAACCGGTATGGAGCGGGTGGTTGCCAAAGACTCCGGGGTTGCGGTAGTAGCAACTCGCGGCGGTAAAATCGAGTCAGTTGATGCCGCGCGTATTGTGGTTCGGGTGAATGATGATGAAACTGTTGCCGGGGTGCCGGGAGTGGATATTTATAATCTGACAAAATATACCCGTTCCAATCAAAATACTTGTATTAATCAAAAGCCATTGGTCAGACCAGGGGATTTGATTAACAAAGGGGATATTCTGGCGGATGGCCCTTCTACCGATATTGGTGAGTTGGCCTTGGGGCAGAATATGCGAATTGCCTTCATGCCGTGGAATGGTTACAACTTTGAGGATTCGATTTTAGTCTCTGAGCGCGTGGTTAAAGAGGATCGTTTTACAACCATACATATCGAAGAAAAAACCTGTGTTGCCAGAGAAACCAAACATAGTCCGGAAGAAATAACAGCGGATATTCCAAATGTCAGCGAAGACGCCTTGTCAAAATTGGATGAATCCGGCATTGTTTATGTGGGTGCTGAAGTAAAAGGTGGTGATATTTTGGTGGGTAAGGTTACGCCAAAAGGGGAAACCCAGTTAACACCGGAAGAAAAGCTGTTGCGGGCTATTTTTGGTGAAAAGGCTGCTGATGTTAAAGATACTTCATTAAGAGTGCCGGGCAGTATTCGTGGAACAGTTATTGATGTTCAGGTGTTTACTCGCGATGGTGTTAAAAAGGACAAACGGGCTTTGGAAATTGAAGAAGAGGAAATCAAAAGATACAGAAAGGATTTGGATGATCAGTTAAAAATTGTTGAATTGGATATTTTTAACCGTATCGCTACTATGCTAGTTGGCAAAACAGCTGAGAAAGGTCCTGAAGGATTGAAAAAAAGCGTGGAAATCAGACAAGAATATCTTGATGGTTTGAAACACTCGGATTGGTTAAAAATTAAAACCCAGGATGAGGAGGTTAATCTGCAACTGGAGCGTATGGCCGAGCAGATTGACCAACAACGGAAAGAATTTGAGGAACGCTTTGAACAAAAACGCAAAAAAATCACTATGGGTGACGATTTGGCGCCTGGCGTTTTAAAAATGGTTAAAGTCTATCTGGCTGTAAAAAAACGCATTCAGCCCGGAGATAAAATGGCGGGTCGTCATGGAAATAAAGGGGTGATTTCGCAAATTGTCCCTATTGAAGACATGCCATACACTGAAGATGGTAATCCCATTGATATTTTGTTAAATCCACTGGGAGTTCCTTCAAGAATGAATGTGGGGCAGGTTTTAGAGACCCATTTGGGATGGGCGGCCAAGGGATTAGGCGTAAAAATCGGGAAAATGCTGGAGGCTCAGGCCAAAGTGGCTGAAATACGTGGATTTTTGGATAAAATTTATAATAGTAGCGGCAGAAAAGAAGACCTGGGTGCTTTTTCAGATTCGGAAATTTTAGAGATGGCGGCGAATCTGGTGGGAGGCGTGCCTATGGCGACACCGGTTTTTGATGGTGCAACAGAAGAAGAGATTCGCACTATGCTGAGATTGGCGGATTTGCCTGAACATGGGCAGACAACATTATATGATGGTCTAACTGGTGAACCTTTTGAGCGGGAAGTGACGGTCGGTTATATGTATATGTTGAAACTGAATCATTTGGTTGACGACAAAATGCATGCTCGTTCCACTGGGCCATACAGTCTTGTTACCCAGCAGCCTCTCGGGGGTAAAGCCCAATTTGGTGGCCAGCGTTTTGGAGAGATGGAGGTCTGGGCGTTGGAAGCATATGGTGCTGCCTATACATTGCAGGAAATGCTTACGGTCAAGTCCGATGATGTAACAGGACGAACCCGGATGTATAAAAATATTGTGGATGGTAATCATACAATGGAAGCCGGTATGCCGGAATCGTTCAACGTATTAATTAAGGAAATACGTTCGCTGGGAGTCAATATCGAACTGGAGCAGGACTAAACTATTTTTGGTTGGGATAAGATTTCGGCTTTTATCAGGTTGTAACTAGAGAGGGTAAGCTCTTGAAAGATTTAATGAATTTTTTGAAGCGTCAAGGTCGTACAGATGACTTTGATGCAATACGTATTGGATTGGCGTCACCGGACATGATTCGCTCATGGTCATACGGGGAGGTCAAGAAACCAGAAACAATTAATTATCGTACATTCAAACCCGAACGGGATGGTTTATTTTGCGCAAAAATTTTCGGGCCGGTCAGCGATTACGAATGTTTATGTGGAAAATACAAAAGGCTGAAGCATCGTGGAGTGATTTGTGAGAAGTGCGGCGTAGAGGTTACTTTATCCAAAGTCAGAAGAGAAAGAATGGGGCATATTGACCTTGCCAGTCCAGTTGCTCATATATGGTTTTTAAAATCATTACCGTCTAGAATTGCTTTATTGCTGGATATGACATTACGTAGTATAGAGCGCGTATTGTATTTTGAATCATTTGTAGTGCTTGATCCCGGAATGACGCCGTTGGAGAGAGGTCAGTTACTGACTGATGATGAATACCTGGATGCTGTGGAAGAATATGGCGATGACTTCGAAGCCAAAATGGGAGCGGAAGCCGTATATAATTTGTTGAAATCAATTGACCTGAAGGAAGAGGTGAAAATTCTTCGGGAAGAGATTAATGCAACAAATTCAGAAACAAAAATCAAAAAATTCAGTAAACGTCTAAAAGTCATTGATTCTTTGCTAGCATCAAATAATCGTCCCGAATGGATGATCATGACAGTTCTTCCGGTTTTGCCGCCGGAGCTGCGACCGTTGGTGCCACTGGATGGTGGGCGGTTTGCAACCTCTGACCTCAATGATTTGTATCGTCGTGTTATCAATAGAAACAACAGGCTGAATCGATTGCTTGACCTGAATGCTCCCGATATTATCGTACGCAATGAAAAACGGATGCTTCAGGAGTCTGTTGATGCCTTGTTGGATAACGGTCGACGAGGTCGGGCAATTACTGGCACCAACAGAAGACCGCTTAAATCCCTGGCGGATATGATTAAAGGCAAGCAAGGCCGTTTCAGGCAGAATTTACTGGGCAAACGTGTTGATTATTCCGGGCGTTCAGTTATTGTGGTTGGACCTACATTACGGTTGCATCAATGTGGACTGCCAAAGAAAATGGCTTTGGAGTTGTTTAAGCCTTTTATTTTCAGCAAATTGCAATTACGTGGTTTGGCGACCACAATAAAAGCCGCCAAGAAAATGGTGGAGAGAGAAGGTGCTGAAGTTTGGGATATTCTTGAAGAAGTCATTCGTGAACATCCGATACTGTTAAACCGTGCTCCAACATTGCACAGATTAGGTATTCAGGCTTTTGAACCCACTTTAATTGAAGGCAAGGCAATTCAGTTGCATCCATTGGTATGTAGCGCCTTTAATGCCGACTTTGACGGCGATCAAATGGCTGTGCATATTCCATTATCGGTAGAAGCTCAATTAGAAGCTCGAACGTTGATGATGGCGACCAATAATATTTTATCACCTGCTAATGGTGAGCCGGTTATTAATCCGTCTCAGGATGTGGTGTTGGGGCTTTATTATATCAGTCGGGAAAAGATTAATGCTCGTGGGGAAGGCAGTGTTTTTTCAAATGTGGACGAGATTATAAAGGCTCTGGATTGCCGGTCGGTTGAGTTACAAAGCAAAATACAGCTGCGCATTATTGAAAAAATTCGTGGTGCTGATGGTGATATTAAAGAAACTGTCAGCAGAAGGGAAACGGTTGTTGGACGTGCGTTAATCTGGGATATTGCGCCTGAGGGAATGCCGTTTGATGTGGTTAATGTCGAGATGACAAAAAAAAATATATCTAAGCTGATTAATTATAGCTATCGACATTTAGGGATTAAAGATACGGTGGTTCTGGCTGACCAGTTAATGTATTTGGGTTTTAAATATGCCACTCGTTCAGGAGTGTCTTTTGGTATTGAGGATATGGCAATTCCGGCCAAAAAAGCGGTCATTATTCAAGCAGCAGACAGAGAAGTGAATGAAATTCAAAGTCAGTATGCTTCTGGCCTGGTCACCGATGGGGAGCGCTACAACAAAGTTGTGGATATCTGGTCTAGCGCTAACGATAAAGTTGCCAAGGTTATGATGGAAGGTTTGGGTGAGGATGAGGTGGTTAATGCCAAAGGGGAAACCGTCAAGCAAAAATCATTTAACTCGATCTTTATGATGGCGGAGTCTGGGGCGCGAGGATCGGCGGCGCAAATACGCCAGCTGGCCGGAATGCGTGGTTTGATGGCAAAACCGGATGGTTCGATTATAGAAACCCCAATTACTGCAAATTTCCGTGAAGGTCTGGACGTATTGCAATACTTTATTTCTACTCATGGCGCGCGGAAGGGTTTGGCAGATACTGCTTTGAAAACCGCAAATTCAGGCTATTTGACCCGGAGGTTGGTGGATGTGGCTCAGGATCTGGTGATTTCAGAGATCGACTGTGGTACTGAAAATGGTCTGACCATGACACCTATTATCGAGGGTGGGGATGTTGTTGAGCCGTTGTCAGAGCGTGTTTTAGGACGTGTCAATGTGAACGATATCACTGATCCGTCTGGTGAAAAAGTATTGGTTCCTGCCGGTACGATGATTGATGAAAATCTGGTGGCTGTTCTGGAAGATAATGGAATTGACCAGTTATTGGTGCGCTCAATTATCACATGTGAGACCAGACATGGGGTTTGTTCAAAATGTTATGGACGTGATCTGGGGCGTGGGCACTTGGTTAATATCGGTGAAGCTGTTGGTGTGGTTGCCGCTCAGTCTATCGGTGAACCGGGGACGCAGTTAACCATGCGGACTTTTCATATTGGTGGGGCGGCTTCAAGGTCTGCTGCAATAAGCAATGTACAGATCAAATCAGCAGGAACAATAAGGTTGAATAACCTGAAGACAGTTGTCAACCGGGAAAAAAATCTGGTCGCTGTTTCCAGATCCGGGGAAGTTGGTGTCATGGATGAATATGGACGGGAAAGAGAGCGTTACAAGATACCTTATGGCTCAGTGTTGTCCGTTAATGACGGTGAACAAGTGAAGGCCGGAGACATCATTGTTAACTGGGATCCCCATACTCACCCTGTCATTACAGAAGTGAACGGATATATACAGCTGAAGGACTTTATTGACGGTGTAACCGTTCAGGAGCAGTCAGATGAAGTGACTGGTTTGAGTTCAAAAGTCGTTATTGATCCGAAGCAACGTAGTACGGCCGGTAAAGAATTGAGACCGATGGTGCGTCTGGTCGATGAACAGGGCATGCCGGTATATTTGCCGGGGACAGATATTCCCGCGCAATACTTTTTGCCGACAGGGGCTATTGCCAGTATTAAAGATGGTGGTGAAGTTCAGGTTGGTGACGTTTTGGCCAGAATTCCACAAGAATCAAGTAAAACAAGGGATATTACCGGTGGCTTGCCTAGGGTTGCAGACTTGTTTGAAGCCCGTAAAACAAAAGATCCAGCAATCCTGGCCGAAGCAACAGGGATGATATCTTTCGGCAAGGAAACCAAAGGAAAGCAACGTATTGTTATTACCGATAGTGAAGGTGAGCAATATGAAACATTGATTCCTAAATGGCGTCACATTACGGTATTTGAGGGCGAATTTGTTGATAAGGGTGAGACAATTGCCGAAGGTGAATTGACTCCGCATGATATTCTCAGATTAAGAGGGATCGAAGAATTGGCGGATTATTTGGTTAAAGAAATTCAGGATGTTTATCGTTTACAAGGGGTTAAAATTAACGATAAGCATATTGAGGCCATTATTCGCCAGATGTTGAGGAAAGTGGAAATTACAACTGCTGGCGATACCGATTTTGTGAAAGGCGAACAAGTTGAGCGTGGCGCTGTGAATGCAATTAACGACCAGATGGAGAAAGAGGGGAAAATACCTGCGACATATGAATCTCTGTTGCTGGGTATTACCAAAGCCTCGTTAGCAACTGAATCGTTTATTTCGGCTGCTTCATTCCAGGAAACAACCCGGGTGTTAACAGATGCCGCAGTTAGAGGGATTAACGACAGGTTGTATGGTTTAAAGGAGAATGTGATAGTCGGGCGATTGATTCCTGCTGGAACGGGATTGGCATTCCATGAACAGAGACGGAAAAAGAGGGCTTCAATGGCGGCTGGTGAGGTTGAAAGTTCGACGAAATCTGTAGATACGGTTGAGGTTGAAGAGGCCTTGAAACAGGCATTAAATACAGAATAGCCTGACAATAAAATTATTCTTGACGAGCTGATGTGTTGAGGGTATTATATCCTGCTCACATGAGCCAAGAGCTTAGGCTGCAATAATCGGGAACCGCTTTGCATTGTTTTGTGTATGGCGGTTCTTTTTGTTATTCGGCGGTTAAAATTTGTATATCGGAGTGATAAAGATATGGCCACGATCAATCAATTGGTTCGTAAGCCTCGCGCTAAAAAAATAGAAAAAAGTAAGGTTCCTGCATTAAAGGCATGTCCGCAAAGAAGGGGGGTTTGTACGCGGGTTTATACGACAACTCCCAAAAAGCCAAATTCTGCTTTGCGTAAGGTTGCCAGGGTGAGGTTGACCAGTGGATTTGAGGTGAGTAGTTATATTGGCGGGGAAGGTCATAATTTGCAAGAACACTCGGTGGTTTTGATTCGGGGTGGTCGGGTAAAGGATTTGCCTGGGGTGCGCTATCATGTGGTTCGCGGCAGTCTGGATACTTCTGGTGTTGATGGTCGAAAATGTGGTCGCTCCAAATATGGCGCCAAAAGGCCTAAAAGTTAAGGGTTTGTAAAAAATGTCAAGAAGAAGAGTTGCGGCAAAAAGAGATGTAATACCTGATCCTCGCTATGGTAGTGAGATGCTGTCTAAATTCATGAATATGATAATGGTGGATGGCAAAAAGTCAGTTGCTGAGAAGATTGTGTATGGTGCTTTGGATGTCATTCAAAGCAAAGGGCATGATGAGTCTTTGGAGGTGTTGTCTAAGGCCTTGGAGAATGTTCAGCCTAGGGTTGAGGTAAAGTCACGTCGTGTAGGTGGTGCTACCTACCAGGTTCCTGTTGAGGTGAGGTCTTCGAGAAGAATGGCTTTGTCAATGCGCTGGTTGATAGAGGCTGCTCGCAAGAGAAATGAGCGGACAATGTCGGCAAAGCTGGCGGGTGAATTGTTGGATGCTTTTGAGGGGCGTGGTGCGGCAGCTAAAAAACGTGAGGATACTCATAAAATGGCTGAAGCAAACAAAGCATTCTCTCATTATCGTTGGTAAGCAAAAGCTAAAAGGATTGTTGTGGTGCGAAAAACGCCTATAGATCGTTATCGTAATATAGGTATTATGGCGCATATAGATGCGGGTAAAACCACGACGACGGAGCGAATACTGTATTATACCGGGGTCTCGCATAAGATAGGCGAGGTTCATGATGGTGCGGCTGCTATGGATTGGATGGAGCAAGAGCAAGAGCGGGGGATAACGATCACGTCTGCGGCTACCACTTGTTTTTGGTCGGGAATGGAAAAGCAATTTTCCAGGCACCGTATTAATATTATTGATACGCCGGGGCATGTGGACTTTACTATTGAAGTAGAGCGTTCGCTCAGGGTTCTGGATGGTGCGTGTGCGGTGTTTTGTGCGGTCGGGGGTGTGGAGCCACAATCTGAAACAGTTTGGCGTCAGGCTAACAAATATAATGTCCCGAGAATGGTCTTCGTTAATAAGATGGATCGTTCAGGGGCGGATTTTTTACGTGTAGTTGATCAGATTAAAACTCGATTGGGGAGTCATCCCGTTCCAATGCAGTTGCCAATTGGGGCGGAAGATGCTTTTGAAGGGGTAGTTGATCTTGTAAAAATGAAAGCCGTGTATTGGGAGGATGCCAATATGGGGATGAGGTTTGAGGAAAAGGATATTCCAGTTGAGTTGTTATCGTTGGCGGAGGAATGGCGAGAGTACTTGGTAGTGTCGGCAGCTGAAGCAAACGATGAATTAATGGAAAAATACTTGGAAGATGATAGGTTATCAGAGGAAGATATAAAGCTGGGTATCAGGTTGCAGACCTTGGCTAATAAAGTGGTGCCGGCTTTTTGTGGGTCAGCCTTTAAAAATAAAGGTGTGCAAAGTTTGTTGGATGGGGTTGTTGAGTTTATGCCAGCGCCGACAGATGTAGAGGCGATAAAAGGGCATGTGGTTGGTTCTGATGAGGAAGTGGCGCGGCCTGCTGGTGATGATGAACCTTTTTCAGCGCTGGCGTTTAAAATTGCTACTGATTCTTTTGTGGGTACATTGACGTTTATCAGAGTTTATTCGGGGGTATTACGTTCGGGTGACGCTGTTTTTAATCCTGTGAAAGGCAAGAGGGAGCGTGTTGGTCGATTGGTGCAAATGCATGCAAACAGTCGCGAAGAGATTAAGGAGGTTCGTGCAGGAGATATTGCAGCGGCAATTGGTTTAAAGGATGTGACGACTGGAGATACGTTATGTGAAATGTCAGCACCCGTCATTTTGGAGAAAATGGAATTTCCTGAGCCGGTAATTTCTGTAGCGGTAGAGCCTAAAACTCAGGCGGACCAGGAAAAAATGGGTGTTGCTTTGGGTAAGTTGGCGAAAGAAGATCCTTCTTTTCGGGTGTTTACAGATGACGAGTCTGGTCAGGTTATTATTTCTGGAATGGGGGAGTTGCATCTAGAGATAATTGTTGATCGGCTGCAAAGGGAGTTCGGGGTGGAAGCCAATGTGGGGGCGCCGCAGGTTGCTTATAGAGAGACTGTAAGCAAGGCGGTTGAATATGAAGGTAAGTTTGTCAGGCAGTCGGGTGGTCGCGGTCAGTATGGGCATGTTTGGCTACGGATTGAGCCTTTAGAGCAGGGGACAGGTTACGAATTTGTGAATGAAATTGTTGGGGGAGTGGTTCCTAAGGAATATATTCCCGCTGTTGACAAGGGAGTTCAGGAGCAAATGGAAAACGGTGTGTTGGCTGGTTTTCCAGTAGTTGATGTAAGGGTTAGTTTGTTCGATGGTTCATATCATGATGTCGATTCGAATGAAATGGCTTTCAAGATAGCAGGATCGATGTGTTTCAGGGATGGCGCAAAGACTGCAAATCCAGTGTTGCTTGAGCCTATTATGAAGGTGGAAGTGGTGACGCCGGAAGAGTATATGGGGGATGTTGTCGGCGATATAAACAGGCGTCGAGGGATGATCCAGGGTATGGATGATTCTCCAGCGGGAAAAACGATTGATTGTGAAGTTCCGTTGGCTGAAATGTTTGGTTATGCAACTGATTTGCGTTCTGCGACTCAAGGTCGGGCAACATACAGTATGCAGTTTGATAAATATAGAGAAGCACCTGCAAATATTGCGGAAGCGATTATTAAAAAAGTATCTTAACTTGTTATAAATATTAGGTATTGACTCATGGCTAAAGAAAAATTTGAGAGAAATAAGCCGCACGTAAACGTGGGCACCATAG
>CAYNIU010000050.1:0-15057 GCA_964397365.1 uncultured Methylomarinum sp.
CTCTAACCGGACTGAGCTATGTCGCCACATGCTGAACTTCAAGGCTTACGCTCTCGAAGAGAGAGCGCGTATTATAGAAAGCTGACTTTTACTTGTCAAACGTTAAATCTGAAGTGAATGACATCACCATCCTGAACACTATAGTCTTTGCCTTCAAGACGCCATTTACCGGCATCTTTAGCGCCCTGTTCTCCTCTGTTATCAATGAAATCCTGATAGGAAATTACTTCAGCTCGGATGAAGCCTTTTTCAAAATCAGTGTGAATAACACCCGCGGCCTGCGGTGCTGTAGCGGCAACAGGAATAGTCCACGCTCTGACTTCTTTAACACCGGCAGTAAAATAAGTAGAAAGGTTTAACAGCTGGTAGGCCGCCCTGACCACTCTGTTTAACCCGGGCTCATCCAAGCCCAGGTCATCAAGAAATTCCTGTTTTTCTTCTTCATCCAATTGCACAATTTCCGCTTCAATTGCCGCACATACCGGCACAACCCTGGCACCTTTTTTTGCCGCAAAATTCTGTACTGCATCCAACATAGGATTATCTTCAAAACCATCATCCTGAACATTGGCTACATACAAAATGGGTTTAATAGTAATCAGACACAATTCTTTAATCAGCTTAACCTCATCCTCAGTCAGATCCAAAGATCTAACTGGCTCGCCTTCATCCAGATGTTTGAGCACTCTTTCCAAAATCTGTTTTTTTGCCAACTCTTCCTTATTACCGGATTTTGAAGCTTTGACAGCGCGTTGCAAGGCTTTTTCAACAGAAGCCATGTCAGCCAGAGCCAGTTCGGTATTGATCACTTCAATATCACCAATTGGATCTATTTTTCCAGCTACATGGATAACATTATCATCTTCAAAACAACGAACCACATGAATAATGGCGTCTGTTTCCCTGATATTACCCAAAAACTGATTTCCCAATCCTTCCCCTTGTGATGCTCCGGCCACTAATCCTGCAATATCAACAAATTCAATAGTCGTAGGCAGCACTCTTTCCGGGTTTACTATTTCAGCCAATTTATCCATTCTGGGATCAGGAACAGGCACGACGCCAACATTGGGGTCAATCGTACAAAACGGATAATTTTCTGCCGCAATAGTAGCTTTTGTCAAAGCATTAAACAATGTTGACTTGCCAACATTTGGCAAACCAACAATACCACAATATAGTGCCATATAGTTCTCTAAAAATATATTTAATTAAGGCCTGATCCGTGACTTCACTACAGCACAAGTCGCATTGAATCACGAACTCAGGCAAGGGACATCAGCCATTAACGAGCCAAAACAGGTGGGCAATTATACAATTGAATGCTTTGCATTAAATGCTTTTTCAGTTGTGAGTGAAAAAATATAGTGCTATTTTGATCCACAATAAATTCGTCAATCATTATTGAAATCAGTTGGTGTACAGCTTTCATCTTTGCAAAACAAGACCACGCGATCACGACCACTTGCTTTGGCATCATAGAGAGCCATATCAGCATTATGAATGATTTGATCAATATTAGGCGCCTTATTGCTCTGATCTATGCACTTTTTATCCAGACAACATAATCCAATGCTCATGGTAACGCCAATTTTTTCACCTTGTTCATTCCATTCCAACGCCTTGATTTCACACCTGATCCGGTCAGAAAATATCATCCCGTTAGCACAGCTGGTATTAGTGAAAATAATGACAAACTCCTCTCCGCCAAAACGCGCCAATACATCACAAGTACGTACTTGTTGTTTCAATACCTTAGCAACATCAATCAAAACCCGATCACCAAACGCATGTCCATAATCATCGTTCACCCGTTTAAAATGATCAATATCCAGAATCAATACACATAATGTCTGATTATAGCGAGTATAGCTCGCCATTGTCCGTTCCACTTGATTATAAAAATAGCGCCGGTTATACAAGCCAGTCAATTGATCCAGCATGGACATATCTTTATAATGTTCTTTAAGACGCTTAATGTTTTTATAAGCGCTTTCAAGCTTGGAGGTTCTTACGGCAATCTGCTCTTCCATTTCCCGAAACAATCGGTAATTGCTGATTAATTGCCCTAATATATTTTTGTAGATTTCCAGCAAACGGATATGCCAGTTAGTAAAATAATACGGCTCAGGATGGGAAACATTTAAAACGCCGATTAATTCCAGATTTGCCGCAAAAACCGGCACGCTGATAATGGATCCCGGCAATTGTGATTTGTCCTGTTGTCCAATCGACACAATACGTTCATCTTCCTGACTGTTATGGCAATGTTGCAATGTTTTGGTCTTGGCGGCCAAGCCTATAATCCCTTCACCGACTTTAAAGCGCTGCGGATTATCGGTGAAATCGGCATCGTCAAGTGTCTCAAAATAACTCAGGCCAGTCACGTTAATTAAAACATTGCCATCCACCAGTCTGAAAAACGAACAGCGCTCCATATCCTGATTATGAATTAATGTTCCCAATGCCCGTTTAATCAATAACTCTTCGTTACCCGCTTGACAATCCAACTCTGATAACTCTTTAACCGCCGATAATGAGTTCAGCAAATCGACAAAAATATCCTGCATTTTGTTGTCATTATTTTTTTCCAAACTTGTCTCCGCAGTCATAGCACAGTCACCCTGTGATAATTGTTGCCAATTCTTGTATCTCCTGTCTGCTTTCAATGATTTCATTGACCACAGTACTTAATCTATCCGCTGACAGAGACAATTCTCCAAGCATTGAATCAAACTCAGACACCACAACAATCGTATCTTTATGTATCATTTTACTTAATGATTGACTCAACTGCAAAAGCATGATTAACTTTCGCTCTTCTCCAAAATAATCGGGCGAATCATATTCTCTCAAAACAATCTGATAAACATCAGGCAATCCCCAATTATTCAGCAATTGAAAACCCAGTTTGTAAGGATTCTCACCAAATTTCCGTTGAATACCTGAAACCACTGATTCTTGAGACTCTTCACAATCCAAGAAAACCTCATTCATTTCTTTTGGAAACAGAAAAACCGCAACTAAGATACCTATATTTAACAACAACCCTGCAGTATAAACAGTGATGGGCGACATTAATTGGTCTTTAACAGACTCTGAAAGTTTTTGCGCCAAAACAGCCGTCGTCAAGGCATTACTCCAATGAAAATCAGCCTTGAATGCACGACATTCCAAAGTATCCAGCTGAACATTCAAGGCGATGCTCAAAGACAAACTTTTCACCAAATTGAGTCCCAATACTTGAATAATGGCCAAACGCAATTCATTAACCGGTCTTGAGCAACCAAAATAGGCCGAATTAGCCAATCCCAATAACCGGGCAGCCAGAGATGGTGATAAAGATAAGACGTCAACCAACTCATTGACAGTGACTTCAGGATCGTTAACCGTATTAATAATCCTTATACTGACTTCCGGTAAAGGTGGAAGATTTTTAATCTTGTTCAATTGAAGCTGATAACTTTCAGATTTCATTATGATTCCTTGTCTTCATGCCTGACATTTTAAGTGCTGCCTTCAATTTTCTATATTCTGTCCCGGTCATGGCATCTTTGAAAATAACCAAAGTTTTTTTACGGTTTTCCTGTTTAAAATATAAAACTGTAAGCAATGAAGTTAATACAGTCGCTCCGGAAATATCAATCGAGGTCGACACACGACAATCACTGGCAAATTTCCAGTCACCAATACCATCATACTTTAAACACCCACCATTCGTTTCATTATAGTCCGATAACTGCTTAAATAAACTAACCGTAATCACTAAAACCAAAATCACTTGATAGTTTATTGATAAACCACTCAGCAAACATGCTATCACCGACAACAAGTGTATAATCAATAAAAAAAGAATCATAAACCGGGACTTGCCGATCATAAAAGATAATGATTGATCCGAATGAGTTTTCATAGATCGAAAGCTATATTAATGTGGTTTTGTCTCATTCAAACATCCGCTATCTGTTTGACCCCATTTAAACCGAGGAATGAATCAAGAAATGGAAATTCAGGTTATAAAATTTCTATTTCTACAGTTATAATCAAATATTCTTTAGCAACCCTCAACTCCATATGAACCCTGACTGGATTGTTTTTTTAAAATCAACTGGTGCTATTGTCAACGATAATCTGGAAATTAAATTTCCGCATATTGATCATGAAGTGACTGAACGGATTTATCCGATCACTCATTTGTCAGTCTTTGCAGTGAATGGTGGAGATGCCGCGACATTTCTTCAGGGGCAGCTGACCTGCGATATCCATAATTTACAGGAAAACAGTGCTGGCTTTGCCGCTTTTTGTAATGCCAAAGGGAGGGTTATCAGCACTTTGCTAATTATTAAAAGAGCGGATACTTTTCTAATTGTTTTACCCCGAACCTTACTTAACAAGGTTATAAAAAAATTATCCTTTTATATTCTGCGTGCTGATGTCCAAATAACTGACCAATCTAATGAACTCTGCCTGCTGGGAACTCATTGTAACGCATCTGTTATCTTTGGCATAAAAAGGCCGAAGGAGACTCATGTTGTTTCCACATCAGAACCTTGCACAATCAAACTGCCTGGTCAATTGTCACGTTATTTGTTGATCGCCGACATTACCCAGGCAATTAATGTCTGGAAACAAGTTGAAATCCAAAAAAAACTGCAACCCGGTCATTCAAAAGAATGGTTATGCCAGGATTTGTCAAGCGGACTTCCCTGGTTTGATGAAACTCACTCGGAACAATATATTCCGCAAATGCTGAATATTGACAAACTAGGCGGCATAAGCTTTAACAAGGGTTGTTATACAGGACAGGAAATCGTGGCCCGCACCCATTATCTGGGTAAAAACAAACGAGAAATGTTTCTCGCGGAATGCAGTAAAACGGCTATAATTGAAAACGATACCATTATAGTCAATGCAAACAATGAAACAGTCGGCAAAATTTTAGCTTTTCAGAATTGCCAGAAAAATTACCGCTTATTGATTGTCATGCATTCTGCTGATAGCAAAATTGAAGGTCTTTCACTGAATAACTCCAGCCAAGATAAAATTCAAATTATACCTTTTCAATAATGGAAAATATCAATGCAATTCAAATCTGTTAAAGACTTTCTCGTCCATGTAAAAACAGAACTGGATGCCAATCGTTTAATATTGCCTACATTACCGGATGTGGCTCTTAAAGTAAGAGATGCGGTATCCCAAGGTGACGCAACAGCCCAGAAACTGGCAGAAATGATTATCACAGATGCTGCTCTTTCGGCCCGATTAATGCAAGTAGCCAACAGTCCTTTATACCGGGGAGCGGTCGAGATCAGTAATATCCAGATGGCCGTGACACGCCTTGGCAACCAAACTATTCGGACATTAATCACCAGCTTGGTAATGCAGCAAATGTTTACCCCTACTTGCGATCTGCTGGAACAACATTTTAGAGAAACCTGGGAACAAAGCGTCAATGTCTCCGCTATCAGCCGAGCCTTATGTTCAATGGTTCCCCATTTGAATCCTGACGAAGCGATGCTGGCCGGATTGATACATCAAATTGGAAAACTACCTATTTTAATACTGGTTGAGGAACTTCCCGAATTTTCAGAAAGTCCATCCAGATTGAATAAGCTACTGGAAAAAGCCCATCCTCCTATTGGCAAAATCATTATGGATACCTGGGATTTTCCAGATGAACTCAAGTTAGTCGCTTCTGAATATATCAATTTTCAACGGGATTCCGGTCCCAAAGCCGATTATGTCGATATTGTTCAGGTTGCATTTTTGCAAAGCATTGTCGGTACAGACCACCCGGCCTGTAGAGTTGACTGGAACACAGTTCCGTCATTTGCCAAACTTGGATTACAATCTGATGCTGAGGTTCTGGAAATTGAGGGTATTTCTGAAGAAATTGAATTGGCTCAATCCATGTTATTCTGACAGAAATCGTTATTTCTCATTATTTTAAAATCAGTAACCCGGTTCTAAAAGTTATCCACAACACTTGACCAATTTACAGAAATCAATAAATAGCCAAAATGATTGATAAACAAGCAGCATTACGATTCCGGCGCTTAGGCACTTTAACCATCTTCGCCGTCTATTTTGTCATTCTGGTTGGAGGAGTAGTCCGGGCATCGGGCGCCGGTATGGGCTGCCCGGACTGGCCCACCTGCTTTGGTCAATGGGTTCCACCTACACATGAATCTCAATTACCGCCTGATTATCATGAAATTTATGCCAAACGCGGTTATGAAAACACCGATTTTAATCCACTAAAAACCTGGACTGAATATACCAACAGACTGGTTGGAGTCACCATTGGATTATTAATTTTATTAACCGCCTGGTCATCACGAATTTATCTAAAAACCGATAAAACCATTTTTTATTTAGCGCTTTCGGTGTTTTTTCTAGTCGGTTTTCAGGGCTGGTTGGGTTCTGCGGTTGTGGCCAGTAATTTAAAACCATTTATGATCACGCTACATATGTTATTGGCATTATTTATCGTCGCCCTGCTGATTTATGCCATTGCCAGATCACAAAAAGAATTTATTGCCCAAATTGACAGCCGTCATATTAGCCAACGCTTCATGAGTGTACTGAAAATTGCAATGGCTATGACCCTGATACAAGTTGCCATGGGTACACAGGTACGGGAGGCAGTTGATTATATTGCCCATGAACATAGTTATATCGACCGACAATACTGGCGAGACAGTTTCCCCATTATTTTCTATGTACATCGTTCATTTTCGTCAATCATTTTATTCACCAATCTGTGGTTGGGCTGGCAAATCTATAAATCCGTAGACAAAAACAATTTATTGTTAAAACTGGCATACACATTAACCGGCCTGATTACAGCCGCCATTATTGCCGGCATCACATTAGACAGACTGGGCGTTCCGCCAATAGCTCAACCAATACACTTATTACTGGCAAATCTTATTTTCGGTATTCAGTTTTTTATCTACATCTGCCTGAAATATTCATCAAATATTAATAATGAGGCAGGACTCCATTAGTTTGCTCCATCTGGGTGTTGGTACATTTACGTACCAATAACCACAACAAGAACCTGACAAAATAAAAATACTTATTGTGGACACTTTGTTGCCGTTAATGGTTGAGATAGTTCTACAGGATTCCCCGGTGTCATTATCCTGGCAAATGGGCTCTTTCCACGTATAATCCGTTCCATTATCTTCACTTGAATTCCATTCCCGGACAAATAATCAACTAATTTCTCGGCCCGCTTTTTTTTCTTAAACAATCCCAAGGAAATTGCACCTCTCATATCACCTTTCCTGAATAGCCATAAATCTGTAATCCCTTTCTCTTTCAGCATTTGCTGATTCTTCCGGGATTCAGCATAAGTCTCGGCAGCCGGATAATAAACCAGATAGGATGATAATTGTTGCCGATCCTTTTTAAAAATCTCAAACGAGTCAATTACATGGCTGTTATTTTTTTGCAGCCACTCCGAAACCTCTTTTTCATTCATAAAGGGGCCTATTTCATAACAATTCATTTCCTTTTCAACTACTTCAGTGTTTATAAGATTATCGTTGTTTGTTTTCACTATCGCTATTGATGAATTTTCAGGTTTGGCCGTTTTAATATTCGATTTTTCTTTACTGACTTCGGTTCTACCTTTTCTCTCAAGAATCCCTGTTTCCAGCATAGTTTCCTTTATTTTATTCGGGACATCAGTTATTGATACTTCATCTTTAGCAACACTTTGAACCGTAATAATAACTTTTGAAGCTTCTCGCTGATTTTCCGCCAATTCACTCACCAATAAAATCTGTTTCTCATTTTGTAATGATGGTAACGTCTGGTTGGAAACTTTATTTAGAGCCTCCTTCTGCATCTCCCATAAAAAAAACATCAGATTGGCTAAAACTACAATAAAAAACCAAAACTTCATGACCTTTTGCCTTTACAACAAATAGCCAGCCCCTTTAAAACCATATCTGCATCAATAATTGTTTTATATCTCAGTTGTTCAGAAATGATTTCAGCGTCTCCCCCTGTCAAGATCAATTGTTGCTCAAGGTGTTGTTGATTCACTACATATTCAATCAACCCCGCAGCAGAAAATAGTGTACCGCTATAAATTGCAGCCTCTGTGCAGTCAGCCAAACCTGGATCAAAATCATTTTCATTAAACGGTAATTCCGCTGTTTCCTGTAATAACGATTTTTTCATTAATTTAAGACCCGGACTAATCAGCCCTCCCAGGTGTTGTCCATGCGCATTCAAAAAATCCATGGTAATTGCGGTTCCACAATCAATAATACAAGCATCCCCAGGATAATAATGATGCAGAGCCAGTAAATTCAACCAGCGATCCACGCCTAACTTTTCTGACTGAGAATAAGCACTACTAACACCAAAACTCAACCTTTTAGCCACGGGAATATCAATCTCAATCCCAGACCAAATACCAAATATCATAGTTTGAAGTGTCTCAAGCAGGTGTTTTGAACTAACCGATGAAATAGCAACCTTTTCAGGCTTGTCCAAAGTTTTCCAGGATTCCGCAATACGCTGCAAAAAGTCGCTCTGGCGATAATCAAACGCGTCCTGAAATTGAATCACCCCCTTGTCTTCAATTCCCCACTTTAAACGGGAATTGCCTATATCAATCAGGATAATCATAATTTCCTGAAGCTCACTTCACCGGAAGCAAAGGATTTAACACTATTGTCATCACCTTTAATCAGCAACATACCTTGATCATCAACACCTTCAACCAATCCATGATAGCATTGTTCTCCCATGTAAATATCAACAGCTTTACCTTGCATACAGTCATAGCCTCGCCATTCTGAAAGATAATGAGTTAAATTTGTTTTATCAAATTCAGCAATAACTGGAACCATGTGATTCAGCAATAGCGCTGCCAAACGGTTTCTTAATGTATAAGAATTTCCCCCCCAAATAGTATCCAGGTCAACCCAGGCCTGATTAATTGTTTCTCCTTCTTTGGGTGAAATAAAACAATTCAGTCCCAGACCTATTACTGCATGACAAGGGCCACCTGATTCACCACCGATTTCAATCAAAATACCGGCCAGTTTCTTTGCTTGCCAGTAAATATCATTGGGCCATTTAAGGCCGATCTCATCAACACCCAACTCATTGAGGGCACGCACCACAGCTACACCGACAGCAAGACTCAAGCCGGCAATTGCAGTCGGCCCATGCTGATAACGCCAAAGAATTGAAAGATAGATGTTACTGCCAAAAGGAGAAACCCAGTCTCTACCTCGACGTCCTTTTCCTGCTGACTGATATTCGGCAAAACAGGCAATTCCTGTCTTATGAGTTTGTAGTGCTTTTTGCAACAAATAGCCATTGGTTGAGGCAATCAGGTCGTGGATTTCCAGGCCGCTCAACAACTGCTCTGTTTGTACTGTTAAATAATGTTCTATGTCTTTAATGGATAACAACTGTAGCGGTCTTGCCAATCTATAACCTTTACCGCTAATCGCTGTTAACTCAACCCCCAAACCTGACAAATTCTGTAATTGCTTACAGACAGCCGATCGGCTAATACTCAATCTGTTTGATAATTCCGTACCTGAATGAAAATCCCCATCCGCCAGTAAGCTAAGGATTCGTTTAAGACTTGCAGAAAAGCCCATGAAATCTAATTTTGTTTATTTTCACGTAACTGCTGCATTTGTCTTTTAACGACATGCTTGATTAGCAATTCTCTATCATCATCCTTCATATTGATATAATCCACACCAATAAAATATGGATAATCATCGCTCTGCTCGTTTTGTTTGCAATAAATCACCTTGGCATAAGCAACAATAACCGCCATACAGGAAGTCAACATTATTTTAATTTCCAAAAATTCACCAACGTCAATAGCCTCCTCCGCTTCAAACGCAATGCCGGATGCGCTTAAATTAACATTTCGTGAGCTATGCTCTAAAAAATCACTTCCCTGTCGCATGACAGCCTGAGCAATCAAATTGATTTTAGTATCCATGATTTTGAGATACTCATAGACTTCCGGGTCAGACCGTTCCAACCTGAGAGCAATAATATGGGCTTCCTGGGATAATACATCCAATGCCGCCACCAAAGAGCAATTATTCAATACGTCATCTGAAACGTGGCTTAATGCTTCTACAGTTTGCTCATCAATTATTTTATAAAATAAATTAACGCTATCTTCAATGCGAAAAAAACGTCTTCTATCCTGGCGCTCAAAGTTCATATCAATTACCGGCTTTCAATTCATTCTTTTTATCTTTAATAGAAGCATCTTTCATAACAGCCACCTTGTTTTTATCTATATCTTTAGTCGGGTCATTCTGTTCAATAATAATTTCAACCCGTCGATTTATTGCTCTGTTTTTGGCAGAATCATTGGCAACCAAAGGTTTCGTGTCGGCGAACCCTTCGACAACAAGACGATTTGCATCAGTTTCTTTTTTGGTCAACATATATTGAGCAACAGTCACAGCACGAGATGCCGACAACTCCCAGTTAGAACGATACCAGTCAGTCGAAATAGGAATATTATCCGTATGCCCGGCGACCACCACCCGTCCTTGGGTATTATTGACAGAAGCCGTTATCTTGTCCATCACCGGATCAAAGCCGGCTTTAAGCACAGCACTGCCAGAAGGAAAGGAGCCTTTTTCATTAATTCTGATAATAATTCTCAAACCATCCGTTTCTACAGTGACCAAGCCTTGGGAAATTTCTTTCTGCAAAGATGCTTTAATTTGATCTGCCTGATCCTGAATTTCTTCCAGTTTCTCCTGCATAATTTGTTTTTTTACTTGCTCTATGTCTTCAGCACTGACATCAAGTTCGGTGTTTTTTTGATTGGTTGATTGCTTGACCTCCTGCAATAAACTGGGCTCTGTTTGTGCCGGAGAAAAATGCTGGGCAATAATACTGGTACCCATTGGTACCTGATCAGCCGGAATATCCCTTTGAACTCCAAAGGCATTCATCATGGATTCAGACATTTTTTTAAATTTATTGGCATCCATTGTGGCAAAAGACAGCAACAAAACAAAAAAACACATCAATAAAGACATCAGATCGGCAAAGGTTGCCAACCATAAAGGCGCTCCAGGCGGGGGACATTTGGGACAATCATCAGCCATCGTCAGTTACTCCCCATCTTCAGTTTTACGTTTTTTCTCGGAAATATAGGAATTCAGCAAAGCTTCCAGTACTTTTGGATTCATCCCTTCCTGTATACCGGAAATGGTATCAACCACCAGTTCCCTGTTAGCTTTCTCATAATTCAATACATAAGCCAACTTGTCCACCATAGGCAAAGCAAAACAGTTTGCCACCATAGCGCCATATAAAGTTGTCAATAATGCAACGGCCATTGCCGGCCCGATACTGGCAGGATCAGACATATTTGCCAGCATTTGCACCAACCCCACCAACGTACCAATCATTCCCATCGCCGGCGCCAAATCACCCACACCTTTCCACATATCCTGACCAATTTCATTGCGACTGACCATTTGATCTATTTCCTGCTGCAACATCTTCTTTACAAAAGCCGGTTCATGACCATCCACACATAAACTGATTCCTTTCTTCATAAAAGGATTGGAAACTTCTTCACCTTCCAGAGCCAACAAGCCATTTTTTCTGGCTACATCCGCCAAACGGACAGATTCCTCGATCAACGCCACCGGGTCTTCTTTTTTATTGAAAAATGCCTTACCCAAAATCCCAAAAGAACGCAAAAAATCAGACAATGGCACCCGCATCAACGTTACCCCAAAAGTGCCGCCTATCACAATCAATAAAGACGGCATATTAACAAACAGCATGACATCGCCGCCTGTTGCAATCGCAGCAACAATAATACCAATACCCAATAAAAAACCGACTAAGGATGCAATATCCACTACTAACCTCTTTCAAAAAAGATAATTCAGGTAATCAGAAACATGAACAACATATCAAGACACATAGTCTGCAATGATTCATTTTGTTCCCGAGATTCCGTTTCATACATATACAGCGGTTAATTTTAGCCTAACAATCAAAAAGTTGATTTATTTTTTCTTATGACAACGATCTTTAACCGGAAAAAATAACATCTGCTTGCCGCATTAATGCATTAATATCTTTTCGATAAAATTCCTGCACAGGCAAAAACAAATCTGCTGGCTTCAGCCCTCTGCTTTGCAATGATTCAATCTCAATATAGAGATGATAAACCTCATAAATCTCCAGTGCCTTGAAAATAGACGCGGTATCCTTCAACCCCATGCTTTCAGGATTTTGTTGCTTTTTTAACTGGAAAACACCGTCATCCAGGAACAGCAAACTGACCTGTTGATCAAAAGCGGCTGTCGTTAAAACAATATCCAGTGTTTCTTGAACCTCAATCCCACTGTGCGGTGCCCGACTCATCACAAATAAATATTTTTTCATGGCCGAGTTACCCAAATTCGATAAAGCGATCTGCTGTCAAAGTAGCCTCAAGCAGTTGCCCCAAGCCACCAATACGAAATCCAGCGGCGATATCATTATCCTGTTTTCCTTGTCTTTCCGCTTCATCAGCACCCAACAAACCGCGACGCTGGGCGGCAGAAATACAAACCAGCAAATCAATATCATACAGCTCTGCCAACGCACTCCATTTTCGAGTCAATTGCAATTCGTCATCAGGCGGCGACGCATACTTAAAAGCATGATAAACACCTTCTTTATAAAAAAAAACCCTGACAATCTGATGATTCATTTTTAACGCCGCTAAAATAAAGCGATAAGCTGTCAAACCACCATTTCCAGAACAAGGACTGCTATTTACTTGTATGACTAACTTCATATAAAGTGAAAATATTTAAAAAGCATATAATTAACGATATTATTCTAATACGGACATCATCATGTTGCTTAATTTTATCTCTATCCGTCATAACCTATTAATACTTGTCCGATTGGACAATGAAAGAAGTGATCTGGATGAATTCACCGCCTCTTTTGCCACGCCTCTTTTTTGCCATTGTAAAACTCTGTTGAATATATTCAACATGCAACACAAATGGGTATAAAACGAATTATGAACTTAAAGCAACATTGCCAGGTCACACCGGCATGAATTTTAAGCCGTTCATATTAAGTTTGGTTTTTTACCTGCCAGCGTTTCCTGTCCCGGGAATCGAGATTGAAAAAATCAAACTACCAGATATGGGAGATTCTGCCGGCACGCTGATATCGCCACTACAAGAACAGGAATTGGGTGAAGCATTCTTCCGAAATTTACATGCCCGTACCAATATCAATCATGATGCAGAAATTCATCAATATATTCAAACCATAGGGCAGCAGCTGGCCGCTAACAGTGATACTCCCGGTTATCCGTTTCATTTTTTTGTTGTCCTGGATAATAATATCAATGCATTTGCCGGCCCGGGAGGTTATATTGGCATTAATTCCGGTTTATTATTATTGACTGAAGCGGAAAGCGAACTGGCATCAGTAATGGCTCATGAGGTTGCCCACGTCACCCAACGACATTTATACCGGGCTTTTGAAGCCGCCAGCAGGTTGTCCCTGCCTACCGCAGCGGCAACACTGGCAGCAATACTGTTAGGCACTCAATCACCGGAAATGGCTCAGGCGGCATTAATGGCAATACAGGCTGGCAGCACCCAGTTTCAAATTGATTTTACCCGCGACAATGAAATGGAAGCGGATCGAGTTGGTATGCAAACCCTGGAACAGGCTGATTTCGACCCCCGCAGTATGCCTACTTTTTTTGAACGTATGCAACAATCCACACGTTTTTACGGACAAGGCATCCCTGAGTTCCTGAGGACACACCCGGTCACAGCGTCCCGGATTGCCGACACCCGGGGACGAGCTGATAAATACCCTTATAAACAATATCCTGATTCCCGAGATTATAATTTAATAAAAGCCAAACTCAGGGTATTGACTGCAACAGATGATGAAGTCGTTTTACAATATTTTCTTGCCCGACAAAATCAAGGCACAAACTGGCAAAAAGCGGTTGCCCGTTATGGTCTGGCGCTTATCCATTTACACTCACAACAATTTTTAGTTGCCGCAAAAATTCTTCAGCAACTTGTCAGGCAGTATCCCAACCAACCACAATTTGCTGCCGCTCTGGCCAGAACAGCGCTGGATAGCCGTCAATTTAAAAAATCCTTAACCCTATATAAACAGGCACTGGAATACTTTCCCAATAATATAGCCATAAAAATTGAATATATCGAAAGCCTGTTAAAAACCGGTCATCCGTTAACAGCCAAACAAACCTTAGAAACACTGGGCGCTTCAATTCAAAAACAACCGTTTTATTTAGACCTGCTTGCACAAAGCTATGCCGGCTTAAATCAACAAGCCGAATCACACCGCTATCTTGCAGAATATTATTACGCCAGCGGCCAAACTGAAGCTGCAATTATGCAAATCAAACTGGCATTGCGCTCTAAAGATCTGAATTTCTATTTACAGGCTCTGCTTAATGAGCGTTTGAATCTCTTTATTGACGAAGAAAAGCAACGAAAAAATGATCACTAACGGTCACCTTTGCCTTGAAAACCAAATAAATAAGCTAGCACTAATATTTCTAAGCTACTGTAATTAAAATATAATTTTGAATCGAAACCTTTTTTTAAAAAAAATCACTTTTTTTGATAGACACCTGAGTTTTTTTTGATATAAACTTAAGCCCAACTTACGGAGTGAGTTCAGCCTAACGGCTGTATTTTGAGGAGGAGAGCGGCCTGATTATAAGGCTATTGATAATAACAATTATAAAAGATAGTAACTGCTTGGTTTACTGGTGCCAAAAGGCAAATATACAATCCAAAAAAAACAATAATAAAAATAAGTTTGGAGGTGCCCGCGTTTAGCGGGCTTTTTATTGCCTTAAAGGAAAGTTCACTCGTAGATACAAATTTATTCGCACCGACAAACCTGCCGGTAAAACCAGCTTTTACAAACTTAGTCGAATACCCACCCACCCGGCTCTAGGGGCGCCAATACCGACAAATTGTGTATTCACGTCGGAAATGCCTAATGCATCAG
>CAYNIU010000051.1:0-15054 GCA_964397365.1 uncultured Methylomarinum sp.
GAACAGCGAACAGCGAACAGCGAACAGCGAACAGCGAACAGCGAACAGCGAACAGTGCTTCGACCACACAAAATAAAAAAATATCCCTGGAACTTTATAGAATCATATTTGAGGTCTCTTCTGATGGCATGTTTATTACTGATGCACAGGCCAAAATTTGTCATGTGAATCCAGCTTTCACCAGAATTACAGGATTTGAAAAGAACGAGGTTTTAGGTAAGAATCCCAGCATTTTATCTTCAGGTCGTCAGGATGCTTGCTTTTATCAAAATATGTGGCAAAACATCCTCAATGCCAAATGCTGGCAGGGAGAAATCTGGAACAAAAAGAAAAATCAAGAGGTTTTTCCTGTCTGGCAAACGATTAATGCAGTGGGACAAGGTGATAATATCGAATATTACATTTCGGTATTCAGTGATATTTCCAAACTCAAGGAAGCGGAACAACAACTCTGGCATCTGGCGCATTTCGATTCCTTGACCGGTCTGGCCAACCGGAAATTGCTGGAAAAACGCGTCAAGCAGGAAATTTCAATTTGCAAACGGTTGCAGCATTACAGCGCTTTATTGTTTCTTGATCTGGATGAATTCAAAACTGTAAACGATTCACTAGGCCATAAAATGGGTGATATTCTGTTGACTGAAGTCGCTCAATGCTTAAAACAGGAATTACGGGAAGAAGACATTGTCTCCCGCTTAGGTGGCGATGAATTTATTATTTTACTGACCAATTTATCGGCGGATAAAGAAAAAACAATCAGTCATGTCGTTATCGTCGTCGATAAGATATTAGATGCCTTAACCCGACCTTTTTTTGTTCAACAGCATGAATTGCGTATTTCCGCCAGTATCGGGATCACACTGTTACCCAATCAGGACAGTAACGTTGAACAGTTATTGAAACAGGCAGATACCGCAATGTATGCCGCCAAGGCAAATGGGAGAAACGGTTATAGTTTCTATTACCCGGAGATGCAACAAAAAGCGGATACACGCTTATTGCTGAAAAAAGAATTACATCAGGCGCTTGCTGACAATCAGTTTGATCTGCTGTATCAACCTCAATATGACAAGAATAGAAAGCTTCTGGGTTGCGAGGCACTGATTCGTTGGCATCACCCCGAAAAAGGCACAATTTCCCCGGCAGACTTTATACCTGTCGCTGAAAATAACGGTCTAATCATTGAAATAGGCGAACAAATAATGGCTCAAGCTTGTCAGCAATTGATTGTATGGCAACAACAAGGACATCATGTTCCCCATCTTTCCATCAATATCAGTCCCCGTCAGTTTGTTGATAAATACTTTGTCGAAATGGTCAGCGCCATTGTTCACCGTTCGGACGTTAATCCACAACAGATCATACTGGAAATAACCGAAGGGTTGATTGTTAAAGATATCCGCGCCAGTATTGAAAAAATGAATGCGTTAAAAAAACTGGGATTTAAATTTTCAATTGACGACTTTGGCACCGGCTATTCGTCATTGTCCTATTTAACGCGATTGCCCATTGATGAACTCAAAATAGATCGTTCTTTTGTTTGTAATATTGAAAAAAATCCGACCGATACTGTTATCGTCGATACCATTGTTGCAATGGCCAAACATTTACATCTAAATTTGGTTGCCGAGGGAGTGGAAACTGAAGAACAGTTGAGGTTTCTTCTGAATTGTGGCTGCCAGTGTTTTCAGGGTTATTATTTTTGTAAGCCTGTACCTGGAAATCAAGTTTTTACTTAATCAGTATTGGATGAAATCTCTTGTTTTTATGTTTCTGCCAAAAGTTGCATTATCATGGATTCGGCTTGATGCAGATACGAACGACCAAACAGGTTAAGATGGTTGAGGATATGGTAGAGGTTGTAGAGGGTTTTACGGACTTGATAACCTGAATCCAATGGGTAGCAGTTCTGATAAGCCTGATAGAAAACCGGACTGAAGCCGCCAAATAATTCTGTCATTGCTATATCGGTTTCCCGGTCGCCGTAATAGCAGGCAGGGTCATAGATTAGCGGTTGCCCATTCAGAGTGGACGCCGCATTAGCACCCCATAAATCACCATGCAGCAAAACGGGGTGGGGTTGATAATCATTGAAAAACACATCAACTTTTGCAGCCAGTTTTTCGCCCTGACTTTGCAATTTACCTCCAAAGCCGTTATTGGCGGCAAATTGCAATTGTTTAAGAAGACGCTGTTGACGCCAGAATTTTACCCAATCGTTTTGTTGGTTATTGTGTTGTTTGATACTGCCGATAGTATTATCAATATGCCAGCCAAAAAACGGCTGTTGATATTGGTGCATGGCAGCCAACTGCTCACCCAGTCGTTGTTCAGATTGATTGTCGAGTCTGTTCAGATGTATATATTCCAAAACAAGATAGCTGTATTCCTCTGTCTGTCCAAAAGTAATGACTTTGGGTACTTTAACCGTTTTGCTGTTTGCTATTTCTTTTAAACCTTTGGCCTCGGCTTCAAACATAAAAGCCAAGGCCGGACGGTTGATTTTGATAAACCAGCTAATGGATGGAGTCTGCAAGCGATAGACCGTATTAATGTCGCCGCCACTTAGTGGAGAGATACGGTTGTTGCATAAAGACTCCCGAGTTGTTTTTTCAAGATGAGGGATCAGATTTTGTATGCTCATTCATCTATACGTGAGTTATTTTTCGGCGTTATTTAGTCCAGGTGTCTCGCAATGTTACGGTACGGTTAAACACTAGTTTTTCTGCCGTACTTTCAGAATCCACACAAAAATAACCGGTACGTTCAAATTGGTAGCGACTTTCCGGTGTTGCTCCGGCTAGTGAAGCCTCGACCCGACAATTGCTTAGAATTTCCAGCGAGTCTGGATTTAAGGCGTCCAGGAAATGCGTTTCTGAATCCGGATTGGGTAACTTGAATAGGCGGTCATACAAGCGAATTTCAGCAGCTAGCGAATGTTGCTCAGATACCCAGTGGATCACGCCTTTGACTTTACGTCCTTCGGGGTTTTTACCGAGTGTGGCAGGGTCGTAGGTACAACGTAATTCAGTGATGTTGCCGGCTCTGTCTTTTATCAGCTGTTCGCATTTGATGACATAAGAACCACGCAGTCTTACTTCACCGCCTTCGACCAGTCGTTTGAACTTTTTGGGTGGAATTTCAGCAAAATCATCCTGTTCGATATAAATTACTTTGCTGAACGGTACCTTGCGAACACCCATTTCCGGTTTTTGCGGGTGATTGGCAATGTCATAGACTTCGCTGGCATCATCGGCAAAGTTTTCTATAACGACGCGTAATGGTTTTAAAACGGCCATGCGTCGTGGCGCATTTTCGTTCAAGTCTTCACGGATGCAGTTTTCCAGTACGCCCATCTTGATCCAGGAATCTTTTTTGGTAATACCGATGCGCTCGCAGAAATCACGGATAGAAGTCGGCGTGTAGCCCGCCCGGCGCAGTCCGGCGATAGTCGGCATGCGTGGATCATCCCAACCGTTGACATAATTCTCTGTGACCAGTTGATTGAGTTTGCGTTTGCTCATGACTGTATATTCCAGTTGCAGTCTGGCAAATTCAATCTGTTGTGGATGGCAAGGTGTTTGCAGTTTGTCCAGCACCCAGTCATATAAAGGTCTGTGATCTTCAAATTCCAGTGTACACAAGGAATGAGTGATGCCTTCGATAGCGTCAGAAATACAATGGCTGTAGTCATACATCGGGTAAATGCACCAGTCATTTCCTGTGCGTTGATGATGGACTCGGCGGATACGATACAGGGCCGGGTCACGCATATTGATATTGGGCGAAGCCATATCTATTTTGGCGCGTAAAACATATTCACCGTCGGCAAATTCACCATTGCGCATACGCTCAAATAAATCCAGATTTTCTTCTACAGAGTGGTTTCTGTTCGGACTTTCTTTGCCGGGTTCTGTCAAGGTGCCACGATATTCGCGGATTTGTTCGGCGCTCAAATTATCGACATAAGCATTGCCGGATTTGATAAGCTGAATGGCATATTGAAAAAGCTGCTCAAAGTAATCAGAGGAATGATGTTTTTCCGTCCATTGAAATCCCAGCCAATGAATATCTCTTTCAATGGCTTCCATAAATTCAACACTTTCCTTTTCTGGATTGGTATCATCAAAACGGAGGTTACAGGTGCCGTTATTTTCGGCGGCGATAGTAAAATTCAAGCAGATTGATTTGGCATGACCAATATGCAGATAACCGTTAGGTTCTGGCGGAAAACGGGTGGCGATTTTTCCGTTATTTTTGTTGTTTTTAAGATCGCTGGCAACGATGTGCCTGATAAAGTTTGATGAGACTGTATTTTCAGGTGTCGACATTGAGTTTTTGGAACGCTTTGTTGTTTTTTGAGAAGCTAAAAAAGCTTGGTGAGACGACTATTCTAACTGGATTGACCCGCTTCCGTAAATATACGCGGTTTTGTAATTCTATAACGCCGGCTGCTTAGGCCCGGTTTGTTTGATATGTACGATATCTCCAACCGAGAGTTTACCGTCGCTGCAATCATGTAGGGCGTTTTGTCCAAAGAAAACCTGGTTATTCCATTTTCGCAAACGCTTTAATGTGGTTAACGGTTCCTGGCCAGTTTCAGCGGTTTCCGGGTTGATAGTAGGGACTGAGCAGCGAGAACACGGTTTAGGGAGACGAAAATTAATCCTGTTAATTGTTATTTCTCGCCAACTGTCCTCTGCATATTCACGACAACCGGAAACGACCAGATTTGGCCTGAACCGGGATACAGACAAATCCTGCTGCATGGCCTTGTTAAGTGACTGCAACGAGCTGTCAGAAATAATCAGGAAAGGAAATCCATCAGCAAAGGCAACCTGATCAGTTGTCCGGGCGTAGACAGGATCTACCTTGCGAATGCCATCGTCAGGTTGATACACCAGACGGCAGTCAGTGTGCAGAAAATCGCTAAGCCATTGATTAACTTTGTGATTGATAACCCGGGCAGTACAGCGGTCATTCCAGATACTGACTTCAATCGAATTTGCGCTATCCGCCTGCAAGGGCAGGAAAATCTGGTTTTCTGCCGATGTTGATAGAATCAATTCATGATTGCTGATGTGCGTTTTTATCAGTGCCATTGCCGGCAAACGGCGCTGGCTTAAAAAGCGGTTGTTTTGATCTATCAGCATCCATTTTCTATCGTATCGCAAGCCTTTACTATCGACCGGCCAGGTATCGACACTCATGCCTGCCAAAGATTTGACAGGGTAAACATAAATCTGGCTAACAGTGACAGTTGTCATTAATCAGAATCAACCCAGTAAATTTTTAATTGAAGCTGCAGCGATATTCGCCTGGGCTGAAATTGCCTGGTTAGGATTGACCTGAAAGGTTTTTTGAATGTTTTGACTGATTTGTTCAGCTTGTTGCCGGTTTTGAACATTGGCGCTGTTGTTACCCGCTTTAACCGCAGAAGATAATCTTTGTGCGGCAGTCGAGATATTGATGCGATCATCACGGTCACTATCATTTTCCCGTTCGTTGATGGATGGATTCTGTTTCCCCGACAACGAATTTTGTTGTTCTGGTTTTATGCTGGAAGCAGCGGCGGCTAAATTGGTGTCTACGCTTTTGATTTCCATAACATGCCCTCAATCTTAAAAAATATTGATTTTATTTGAATATTAAGTCGTTTTGGGTAAATAGTAAATACTCTCCCAGATCATTTCTCATGGTATCAAATTTAAGGCCGTATTGTTTTTTAGATGCATTTTTTTTATGAACGACTGTGGCGGTCAAAGTAAATTTTTTACCATCGGGAAAAACCAGTCGTAATGTGACCTTGTTTTTGACAGCAAGTTTGATGGAACTGGAAATTAATGCTCCTTTACTACTGATATCAAGTAGTTGTATCAGTATTTCAGTAGATTTTATAAACCCTTTCTTTAACAGAATAGCGGAAATATCCGGGCGTACATAGCGAATGGCAACACGTCGGTTAGGTGATATGGCTTCAGTGGTTTCTAAATCGTCATTTTGTTCGAACATGATTTTTAGTGCGTTTGCTTCTATACACATAACTTTAACTCTAGGTTTCTAAGTATTGAACCTAATGTAGAAAAAATCAAATATAAACACCGAAATAGTTTGATGGTAAATGACTTGTGAGCTGTGCCGTAGTGAAGTCACGGATTCAGGTTAAAGGCAGTTACTGTTCCCAATCAGAATACTCAACGTTCGTTAAATTTATTGTATCCTTCCTGTTTGATGGCTTTTATAATGAACTATTGATTCTTTGAACTATAAACAACTCAGGCAATTGAAATTCAATAACATTTTTAATTTTTTGACGGCGTTTGCATTGTTGTGTTTCCAGGTTCAGGCATCTGAACATTTGACATGTGAACAATTGGCGTCTTCTGATATTGTCGAGCTTGATTTATCCGCTTTGTCCAAAGTTCCGGTTTTTGTATCAGCCAATCAAAAGGCGACCTGTGCCAAACAGGCAGCCGGCATTGTTACCGTTATCACGGCTGAAGAAATTCAGAACATGGGGGCGCGGGATTTAATTGATGTTTTACAACTGGTTCCTGGATTTAGTTTTGGTGTTGATGTATCCAATGTCGTGGGGCTTGGTATTCGGGGTATTCAGGCGCATGAAGGTAAAGTGGCGGTTTTTGTCGATGGCATTAATTTGAATGAACATCGTTTTGGCACCGCCCAGTTCGGTAATCATTTTCCACTTGAACAAATAGACCGTATTGAAATTATTCGTGGCCCTGGATCCATAATACATGGCAATTTTGCTGAAATGGGGGTGATTAATATTATCAGTAAAACTGCAAAACAAATGAATGGCGCTAGAATAAGTGGCAATTATGGACGCTTTTCCCGTGGCGAGGCTCGTAAGAATATTGAATGGGCCGCGGGTAAACAATGGGGGGATCTGGAAGTCAGTATTTCCGGAAAACGCGGGGATGCTCATCGCAGTGATCAAATCTATGTTGACGCCCGGGGTAATAGTTTTGATATGACAGATAATAATGAACTGGATGCCATGATGATTAATTTCGATGTTAAATATCAAGGTCTGGATTTGCGTCTGCTGGTAGATCAATATAATGTCAATAGCCGTGATGGTTTTGCCGCGACAATGAGTAAGCCCGGTCGCTACCTGGTTAATAAATTCAATACCTATGCGGCAGATCTCAATTATCAGCATATTTTCACCCCATCAATTAAACTGGACACCAATGCCTCTTTTTCCCGGCAAAATTCCTGGGAAAGGACACGTAAATATCTAAATGGGCAGGGGGCCTTGTTGCGGGAAAAAGTACTGGTCGATTATTATAAAATCAACGCCAAACTCACATTCGCATCGGAAAAAGGCAATTACTGGGTGCTAGGCAACAGTTTTGCCATTGACAAATTTGACATTCAAACTGGCGCACCTGCCGGAATATCGCTGCCAACCTTCAGTGATTACACCGCTTACACTGAAGCCAGTTATGGTTTTCCCTGGATCAATGTTTTGGCCGGGTTGCGTTTTGATGCTTATAATGAATTTGGCACCAACTTGTCTCCGCGTTTTGCTTTAACCAAAGATTTAGGTCAATTTCATTTTAAGGCGTTGTACAGCAAGGCTTTTCGAATTCCAACCGGTGGTAATTTCCAGAAAAATATTGAATTTAATTTGAATAGATCGGCAGCTGACAAAATAGATCAGGTACAGCCGGAACGCACCCGGACATTTGAGATAGAATTGGGTTATCACCCTTCTGCAAACCTGGATTTAACGGTTAATTTGTTTCATATTGTAAGCAATAATATTATTTTATTTCAAATTGATCGGAATAATGAGGATTTTTACAGCAACGCCAAAACTCAAAACACTCAGGGTATCGAAACCGGACTCCGTTATCGCAGTGATGACTGGGGTTATCTGGCATTGGATTATTCATTTTATGAAGCCATTACAAATACTGCCGACAGATATAAAATACTGAATTCAACTGGACAGCTTCATCCTAAAATGAATGTCGGTTTTCCTACCCATAAAGTATCATTAAATGCAAATTTTGATATAACGCCGTCATTGTCATTCAATCAGACGCTGATTTTTATCAGCGACCGTTATGGTTATAGTGGTGATACTCTGGTGCGCCATGAATCTTCCTGGGTCTATAATTTTTATTGGCGGTATAAAGATTTGTTTGCTGAGGGTTTTGAAGCAGGACTGGGCGTTTATGATGTATTCAATGAAAAACAACCCTACGTTCAGCCTTATAATGGTGGACATCCAGCTTTACCCGGACGAACTCGCGAAGTCATGTTCAAACTTTCCTATCAGTTCAAATGATACTTTTTTGTCAACAGATAAATGGATTTTTTCGTGTATTTTGTTAAAAAAAGGATAGTGTTTTTGCTTTATTTAATGCTGTTACAGAGCATAGGCCCGGGTTTTGCCATGGATATGCGTGAGTTGACTATTAAAGCCGCTTATCTTTTCCGTTTATCTTTATTTGTTGATTGGCCTGTTGAGAAACTTGACCCTTCCGGTTCAAGCCAAATACGTTTTTGTATTAACAGTGATGAACAGACAACTGACAGGATAAAAAGCCTTTTAGCCGGAAAAACCATTAATCAACATAGCATAGAAGTTATGCCAATGGAACTGGATTTGACGACCTGTCATTTGCTATATATTCCAGATGATACAGAAGCTGAGGTTGCTAAACTTCAAACGATTTTAAATGACCCGGTTTTAACAGTGGTCGAATCTGAAAAATTATTCAGACAAGGGGGCATGATTTTGTTGTTTAACAAAAATAACAGTATTCATTTTGCAATTAATAATATGTCAGCCAGTCGAGCTGGAATAAAGTTAAGAGCGCAATTGTTGAATCTGGCTGAGCGCTATCCATGAAAAAACGTTCAATTAAAAACAGGTTGTTTATAATTATTTTGCTGACAAGCACAATTTCACTATTGCTGTCAGGGGCGCTTTTTGTCGTTTTTCAGAGAATGAATTTAAAACAGGAAATGCACAATAATCTTGCCATGCATAGTGAAATTATCGCCGATAATGTACAGGCTATTATTGTCTTTGAGGATGAGAGGGAAGCAGAGCGTCTGCTGGCGTCACTCAAATACGATCGGCAAATTATTGCAGCTTTTCTGTTGAACAATGAAAAGCAGGTTATTGGCCGCTATCAGCGACCGGGCAGTCGTATTTCTGATAACAGTCTTACGATTGTTGACGAATTGAAAAATGGTGACGTTTTTTACCATGATGATGACTTGCATGTGGTTTTTGTGGCACCGGTATTTTCCCGGGGCAATAAAATTGGGTATGTTGTTTTGTATGCGGATTATTCGCGTTATTGGGAAATGTTGATTCGTTTTATAACGGTTGTGGTGGTGGTGACATTGACTGGGATGATTGTCGCATTGTTTTTGTCTTTAACGTTACAGCGGATTATTTCCAGGCCGATTGAAATGTTAGCCGGTTTTGTCAGTAAAGTGACTATGGATGAAAATTATGGCTTGAGAATCGCCAATAAAAGTTACGTCGAAATTGAGCAGTTGGAAAAAGCTTTTAATAATTTGTTGGAACAGATTGTTAATGCCATTTCAGCACGGGATCAGGCGCAACAAGCGTTAAAACAGCATAGTCTGAATCTTCAGGAACAGGTTTATAAACGCACCCGGGAGTTGGAACGGGCAAAAGAAGTCGCTGAAGCGTCCTCTAAAGCAAAATCAGCCTTTCTGGCCAATATCAGTCATGAGATTCGCACACCAATGAACGCCATTGTCGGATTTACCCGATTGGCGTTGTCGGAAGCGACTTCATCTCATCAACAGCAGCAGCTTAGTCATACTCTGGATGCCGCTGATTTATTGTTGATGTTGATTAATGATTTACTGGATATTTCCAGGATTGATGCAGGAAAAATGGAATTGGATTTTGTCAACTGCGATCTTTTCGCCATGATCGAAGAGATTAACCAAATGCTGGCTAACAAAGTGGCCGAAAAAAATCTTGAATTTATTATTGATGTTTCGGCAACAGTACCACGCAATGTAGTCGTGGATTCTTTGCGTTTAAAACAAATTCTTATCAATTTGCTCACCAATGCAATCAAGTTTACTCATAGTGGACAGGTCAGACTGAAAGTGACAGCGCCAAAAACCAGGCGCGATAATCATACGCAAATTACCTTTGCAGTTGAAGATACCGGTATCGGCATGGATGCTGGAACCATGACTAAAGTATTTGAGGTATTTACCCAGGCTGATGCCTCCATTACCCGTCAATATGGCGGCAGTGGTCTTGGACTCAGTATCAGCAAAAAACTGTTGTTGTTGATGCGTAGTGATTTAAGTGTTGCCAGTGAACTGGGTGCAGGTAGTGTGTTTACATTTACCTTATCTCTGAAATGTTTGCCAGAAGACAAAATTGAAGCACTGTCCTGTACATCCGTCAGTAATTCTTTGATATTAATTGTTGAACCGTTGCCACAATCAAGAGCGCATTTGTGCAAATTACTGCAAACTTCAGGTTATCAGATAATAACAACCGATACGCGTCAATCTGCTTTGAAATTACTGACAGAACATGATGTTGATTATCTGTTTATCAGTCTTGATCTGGAAAATAGCGACGCGTTAGAGTGGGTCAGTTTTATCAAAAAAAACCCGCGATTTTCAGAATTGTCTATTATAGTTATGGCAAGTGTTTTGTCTGAAGGGTATGTCAAATCTTATGCGCAAGAACACTATCCTGTGGAATTTCTGTCGAAACCGGTTTATGACCGCAAGCGTCTCCGTCAATTGTTGATGTCAGAACAGGAAACCGGCAAGCCCGAGACACCGCCGCTTATGCCGATAGTGACCAGAAAATTCAGATTTTCCAGGGCATTAGTGGTTGATGACTATGATATTAACCGAATTCTGGTTATGGATATTCTCAAAAATGAGGTAGCACATTTTTTGCAGGCGGCTAATGGTCATGAAGCCATTGAATGGCTGAAAAAGGAAACGGTTGATGTTATTTTAATGGATATACAAATGCCGGTTATGGATGGTTATCAGGCCAGCCGGGAAATTCGCCAGACACTTAAATTAACTGAAATACCGATTATCGGCATGACGGCATTTGCGGCAGAAAGCGAACGCAGTCGCTGTTTTCAAGCCGGAATGAACGAAGTTTTGTCAAAACCCATTGAAAGCGAAAAATTCAAACACATTTTATCCCGATTAAGTCATAAACAAAGCCTGGAAAATATAAAGGAAGCATTTCAGCCGGATAAATTGTCCTCATATAAGTTACCGGGTATTGATGTTGTCAACGGCGTAAAAAATCTGCGCGGTGATGCCGAAAAATACGCTATGTTGTTACGGTTGTTTCATAAAACATATCAAAACAAACTGCTTGAATTTAAAAATCATATAGAGAACCGGCAATGGCGACTGGCGGAAAGCTGGGTACATGCTTTGCAAGGTGTTTGCGCCAATCTGTTTATCACAGAATTGGCTGAGAGTTGCCGACAGGTTGGTGATTTAATCCAGAGTGGCGTCCAAAATGATGAAGTAATGCAACAGTTTGAACATCACTATCGGGAAGTTATCAGACATCTGGCCCAATTGAGCGAGTGAACCGGGTTTAAGAATTCATAGATTATACGCTAGAATTAGCGCTCTCTATTTACCAGTAGAAAACCCCTGATGAAATTATTCACACCATTTTTCACCTCAATACTGCTTTTTATATTATTCTGTCCTGCCATTCAAGTCATGGCCGCAGCAAAACAACAGATCAAAATTTTCTACCTGACTCAGGAACGGAAAGTCCCTCCGGCATTATCCAATCTGGATGATTTTATCCAGGGAAAAGGCATGTCTGGCGCTGAGTTGGCGATTGCTGACAACAATACCACCGGTCAATTTACCGGTCAGGAATACCAATTAAAAAAACTGATACTCCCTGTGGACGCTGATGTGGTTCAAGCATTTACAGAACAGGTGGGGGATGAATATACATTTGTGGTATTGAATCTGAATGCGGAATCATTAAGTCAATTGGCAATTTTACCTTTGGCGCAACAGAAATTATTGTTTGACGCCTCAACCATTGACGATGCCTGGCGCAATGAACACTGTCGCAGTAATGTTCTGCATTTGTTACCCAGCCGGGCGATGCGTGCCGACGCCCTGGCGCAATATATGTTAAAAAAACGCTGGCGGAAATGGTTTTTGATCACCGGCCCGGCCCGGGAAGATCGTTTGTATGCGGCGGCTATCAAACGTGCGGCGAAAAAATTCGGGATGAAAATTGTGGCTGAAAAAAATTGGTCACATACTTATGATGCGCGACGTACAGCACAATCGGACGTGCCGGTTTTTACCCAAGGTGAAGAATACGATGTGTTGGTAGTCGCTGATGAGCAGGGCTTGTTTGGCGAATATCTGAGTTATCGCACCTGGCTGCCCAGACCTGTCATCGGTACGCAGGGGTTAGTGGCGACAGCGTGGCATAGAACCCATGAGCAATGGGGCGCGGTGCAAATACAAAATCGCTTCAAGGAGAAAATTGGGCGCTGGATGGAAGAGCCTGATTATGGGGCTTATCTGGCTGTAAGAGCTATTGGCGAGGCGGCGGTCAGAACGCAATCCATTCAGCTGCAAACGATTAAAGATTATTTGCTGGGTGACGAGTTTGCTTTGCAAGGCTATAAAGGCAAGCCGCTTTCATTTAGACGCTGGAACGGTCAGTTAAGGCAACCCGTACTGTTGGCGGCTCCGCGGTCTCTGGTTGCGGTAGCGCCAGTGGAAGGTTTTTTGCATCCGCAAACCGAACTGGATACTTTGGGCTATGATCAACCGGAATCAACCTGTAATAGAGGAGAATAATATGCAATTTTGGAACAAAATGGGACTGCTGGCCGTCCTGTTGATCAATATGGCGCAGGCGGAAACAGTTTTTGTAACGCTGGAAAAAGATAATGCCATTGCCGTCGTTGATCCACTTGCAGGCAAATTACTGAAAACTTTTGAAGTCGGTCTGCGTCCCCGCGGTATCGCTTTAAGCGCTGATAGACAATATTTGTTTGTCGCCACCAGCGATGATGATACCATCAAAATTATAGAGACAAACAGTCTGACTGAAGTCGGCCAGTTACCGTCAGGTGAAGACCCTGAAACCTTTGCCTTAAATCCCGATGGTAGTTTACTGTATGTTTCCAATGAGGATGACAATCGGGTTACCGTTATTGATGTACAACAAAAAAAGGCGGTGGCGCAGATCCCGGTGGGTGTCGAACCTGAAGGTATCGCTGTCAGCCCCGATAATCACTGGGTTGTCAGCGCTTCAGAGACAACCAATATGATTCACTGGATTGATGCCAAAAGCAATAAAATTGTTGAAAACACCCTGGTTGACCCGCGCCCACGAGCAGTCAGTTTTACCGCTGACAGCCAGCAATTATGGGCCACTTCGGAAATTGCCGGAACCTTGATAATTCTGGATGTAACCAGCAAACAGATCATCAAAAAAATACGTCTGGATGTGCCGTCGGTTAGCGCCGATAAAATTCAACCGGTCGGCGTGGCGATCGACAAGGATCAACGCTGGGGCTACGTGGCGCTAGGACCAGCTAATCGGGTAGCAGTGATTAACGCACAAACTTACGAGGTGGAAAAGTTTCTGCTGGTCGGACAGCGGGTTTGGAATCTGGCATTCTCACCTGACCAGAAAACATTGTATACCACTAATGGCGTCAGTAACGATATGTCCATTATTGATCTGGAGAATCATAAAGTGATTAAATCGGTGGCGGTAGGGCGTTATCCATGGGGTCTGGTGGCTAAACCATGAGTTTACACAGTGCGCTGGAAGTAACCGGTTTGAGTTTTGCTTATGGCGGAAAAAAAGCCCTGGACGATGTCAGTTTTAGCGTTGACTCTGGTGACTGCTGTATATTGCTGGGACCTAACGGCGCCGGTAAAAGCACTTTATTTTCACTGGTTACCCGCTTGTACGACAGTCGCCACGGCAGTATTCGTTTGTGTGGATTTGATATAAAAAAGCAGACTCGCAAGGCATTGTCCCAACTCGGTGTGGTTTTTCAGCAGACCACTCTGGATCTTGATTTAACCGTCATGCAGAATTTGCGCTATCACACGGCTTTGCACGGTATCAGCCGCAAGCTGGCTAATCAACGCATTCAGGAAGAACTGGAAAGGTTGCATATGTTTGAACGTCGAAAAGAAAAAGTCAGGCAACTGAATGGCGGACATAAACGTCGTGTTGAAATTGCCCGGGCATTATTGCATCGACCGAAATTATTATTATTGGATGAGCCAACGGTAGGACTCGACGTACCTAGCAGGCAGGGAATTGTCGAGCATGTGCATGCATTAGCCGCAGATAAAGATCTGGCGGTATTGTGGGCAACGCATCTGATTGATGAAATTTACCCCCAGGATCATTTGATTGTGATTCATGGAGGACGGGTAAAAGCCAAAGGTTTGGTCGATAAGGTATTACAAGAAACCGGAGTAGACAATATCAATGAAGCATTTAAGCGACTGACGCAGGGGACGACGGTATGAGTTTGTTACACTACTGGCGCGCCATGTGGGGCATAATCTGGCGCGAATTGTGGCGCTTTGTCCGCCAGCGGGAACGTTTTATTTCCGCACTAGTCAGGCCGTTGGTGTGGTTGTTTGTGTTTGCCGCCGGTTTCAGGGCTACGCTGGGGCTTGCCATTACCCCGCCTTATGAAACCTATATTTTATATGAAGTGTATATTACCCCGGGTTTGATCGGCATGATTCAATTATTTAACGGCATGCAGAGCTCCTTGTCGATGGTGTATGACCGGGAGATGGGCAGTATGCGTATTTTGATGGTCTGTCCATTACCGCGCTGGTTTTTATTGATGGCTAAGTTAATTGCCGGAACGGCGGTATCCATATTGCAGGTCTATGTGTTTTTGGCCATCGCCTGGTTTTACGAGATACAGGCACCACCAGTGGGCTATCTGTGGGTATTTCCGGCATTGGTTTTATCGGGCTTGATGCTGGGAG